>NZ_NWQK01000001.1:300000-547657 GCF_002817655.1 Candidatus Chlamydia corallus | reverse complement strand
TTTTACTTCGCTTACTATGTACTACGACTTGCCGCAACAACAGTCGGTGACATTGTCAGTAGCTATGAACCAACAGCTTTTTGTTATTTTTCCCCCCCCCCCCCCACCAAGAGTGCCCAAGTCTTTCATAATACCGTTCTTACACGAGAAGGCATGAACCTCTCCGTAATATGTTTCAGATCTCCCTACAATGACCTTCCCGTTATTTGCTACCGCTTTAGCAACAGCAGAATATCCCCCTAAGGTTCCCAGATGTGTAAGAGTATTTCCTTCCCACTTTACAGCGTAAGAAATCCCAGCACAGTCTTGTATAGACCCTACAATTACATTACAGATCCGTTTGCAGATACAGAATTAGCAATTGATTTGACAGCCCAGCCTCTGGGTAAGACCTTAGCCTCTCCTCCATCCCACTTTACAGCATAAGTGCGTGACCAAGCATCCTTAGCAGTCCCTACAATTACAGATCCATCAGCAGAAATGCCATTAGCTTTGGATTCCACTGCCCAGCTAGAAGGAAGTACGTACATTTTATTGTCCTTCCATACGACTGCGAAATTTTGAGAAGATTCGTTCTTAATAATTCCCGAGATTATAGATCCATCAGAAGTGATTCCTGTTGCCATGGACTTTTTTACCCACGAACTGGTAGAGAGTTCATAAGTACCCCAATAATTCCATTTTACAGCGTAAGTGCGCGACCAAGCGTCTTTCACAACACCGACAGTTATAGAACCGTCTCCTGAAACAGCTTTTGCAGAGGCTTTTTTATTTGATAATCTTGAGAGGGTTCTTGTCCCCCAGTAATCCCATTTTACTGCAGAGGTTGCATCGAATTGATTCTCTGGCTTGTCTGTAATTACATAACCATGACCCGAGAGAGAATAAGATGAAAACATCATGATCCACAAACTAATTTGAGATAGCTTTGAACTTAGAATTTGTTTTAGTACTTTCATATTCTCCTCTGCTTGTCAGGATTTACATCAGAAAAGTATAGCAATATGTGTAAAGAGCTACAAGTATGATCAATGGACCCTTGGGAAACGGGTGCATTTTGTTTTTCAATGAAAAAGTGAGAGAAGTCTTTTAATAGATGTCTGGGCGGAGATTTTTGTGATAAAGAGAATAAAGATAGAAAAGTAAAAAATAATGCAAAAATTGCAGTTCAGAAAGCAGCTAAGCCAACTTCTGATCTGCAATTTGTTTTTGATCTACAAAAAGAGCATGTAAATTAAAAAAATCCCTTGCTACTCCTGAGTATCCTCATAGGCAAATACGTTAGAGTCTGTAAAGACTCCTTCAGAGCCCAGTTCCTCTTCAATTTCCATCAGTCTATTGTATTTTGCAATACGTTCAGAACGCGACAAGGATCCCGTTTTAATTTGACCAGCGTTAAAGGCAACAGCAAGATCTGCAATCGTAGTGTCAGTAGTTTCTCCTGAGCGATGAGAAATAATTGTAGTGTAGCCAGCCATTTGGGCAAGCTTAATCGCATAGGCGGTTTCGGTAAGCGTACCTATTTGATTTGGTTTAATTAATACAGAGTTAGCTAATCCGCTGGTAATGCCATCTAATATTAGTTCTGGATTTGTAACAAAAAGGTCGTCACCAACAATTTGAACTCTTTCTCCGAGAACCTCAGTTAACAAGGCCCAACCCTCATAGTCTTCTTCAGCAAGACCGTCTTCTATGGAGTCTATAGGATAGCGATCACATAAACTTGTAAGGATCTCGATTTGCTCTTCATAGTGCCTTCCATCATACGTGCCTGTTTTTACATTATAAAATGAGGACGCAGCGCAATCTAATGCCAGGGATATATCTTTTCCTGGAGTAAAGCCTGCTTGTTCGATAGCCAGCAATAGGAGCTCCAAAGCTTCTTCGTTAGAACCAAGATTGGGGGCAAAGCCTCCTTCGTCACCCACTCCAGTAGAAAGGCCTCTCTCATGGAGTAATTTTTTCAACGTATGAAAAACATCAGCTCCCTTGCTGATCGCTTCTTTTATGGAAGATGCTCCAATGGGACGAATCATAAATTCTTGGAACTCCAAGCCATTATCAGCATGCATGCCCCCATTGATTAGATTCATCATAGGACAGGGAAGACTACAGGCAAAACAGCCTCCTAAATAACGATAGAGAGGTCTTTGCATTGTTGCTGCTGCTGCGTGTGCTGTTGCTAGAGAGACTCCTAAAATAGCGTTGGCTCCTAGATTTTCTTTGTTCGAAGAACCATCAGAATCCATCATGAGAGAATCAATTAATGATTGCTCGTAAACATTATATCCCTTGACAAGAGGAAGAAGAACTTCATTTACATTTTTTACAGCTTGCAGAACTCCTTTACCCTGGTAACGAGAAGAATCTGCATCACGCAACTCTAAAGCTTCTTTTTTCCCTGTGGATGCTCCTGAAGGTACGCAAGCTTCTCCAACAGAACCTGTGCTGGTGGTTACTTTAACATGTAACGTGGGGTATCCTCGAGAATCCAAAATTTCTCTAGCTTGGACATCGGCAATGACAGCTTCAAACATAATTCCTATCTCTTTTTAAGACTTTGCTAAGAGCTGAATCGCATGTGAATATACTGATCCTGCTCTGCTTCCTGAATCGTGTCAGTTCTAAAATAAGAATCTACGGATTCAACGGATTCATATGAAACTCATAATGACAAAAATAGATAAATTTGGGGAGGAATATTCTTTAACATCGAGATTAGAAATGCTCTTAGAAGAGATATAGAAGCTGTTCTTTGCAAGCTTGCATGGCGTCTCGGTACTTTACAGCTTCATCGAATCGAAATTCCTTAGCAGCAAGCTGCATGAGTGTTTCATATTTCTTGATTTGCTCTTCGAGATCTTCTTTAGATACAGGTTTTTTAGATTCTTTAGGAGACTTTGCCTCTTTATTAGAGGTCTGTCCAATAGGGTTAGCAAAAATGGCCTTTATAATTGGCTTAGGAATAATGTTATGCTCTTTATTGTAATCTAACTGTATTTGACGGCGGCGTTCGGTTTCTCGAAGGGTCTCTTCTATCGAGCGTGTTTTTTGATCAGCATAGAAAATGACTTTGCCATTGATATTTCTAGCTGCTCTTCCACAAAACTGAATTAGAGATGACGTGCTTCTTAAAAAGCCCTCTTTATCAGCATCTAAGATGGCAACTAAAGAGACCTCGGGAAGATCGAGTCCTTCACGTAGAAGGTTAACTCCAATCAACACATCAATACTACCTGACCGTAGATCGGTAAGGATTTGGGTGCGTTCTGCAGTTTCTATTCCAGAATGCAGGTATGCTACAGGGATCTCTAATTCTGAAAGAAAGCCTGCGATATCTTCGGCAAGTTTTTTTGTTATAGAAATCACGAGGATCTTTTCATGCTTTTGAGACAACCTCTTACGAATCTCTTCAAGAAGATCATCAATTTGTCCTGTAGCAGGGCGTATTTCAGGCATGGGATCAGGAATTCCCGTAGGGCGAATGATTTGTTGTACAATATGACCCGAACTCTCTTGTAATTCCGTCTCTCCTGGTGTTGCAGAGACATAGATGACTTTGCGAAAGTAACGCTGAGTTTCTTCATAGGTCAGCGGGCGATTATCAAAGGCGGAGGGGAGACGGAATCCGTATTCTACTAAAGATTGCTTCCGGGATTGGTCTCCACGATACATAGCACGTATTTGTGGTAGTGTTTGATGAGACTCGTCTACAACAAGTAGAAAGTCCTCAGGAAAATAATCCAAGAGGCAAGTAGGAGGTGCTCCTGGTGGAGCTCCTGTAAAATGACGAGAATAGTTTTCTATGCCTTTGCAAAATCCGATTTCCTTGATCATCTCAATATCATGAGTCGTACGATGGAAAATACGGTCCTTTTCTATGGGGCGGTCTTCAAAAAAAGTCATGCGTTCTTCCAATTCATCCTGAATTGTTCGGATGGCTTGTTCTCGAATTGCCTCAGGAGTCACATAATGCGATCCAGGATATAAAGTAGCTGAAGAGACACTCTCCTTGGGAATCATAGTGAGAGGATCACTGTATTCTATGGAAATTAGAGTATCGTTTATAAATTCTAACCTTAAGGCAAGATCACTTTCGTAAGCAGGGAAAATATCAATAACACTTCCGCGCTCTCGAAATGCACTTCTTTGTGGGATTGGAGATGCTTGATAGTGCATTTTAACAAGTTGAGATGAGAGGATGTTCCTGGGGTACTCCTTCCCTACCTCTAAGACTAGAGCCATTGATGTATAGTTTTCAGGAGAACCAATACCATAAATGCACGATACGGAAGAGACAATTAAAGTATCTCGGCGTTCTAAAATAGATCGTGTTGCTGATAGACGTAATTTATCGATTTCATCATTGATGAGAAGGCTTTTTTCTATATAGGTATCACTACGGGCAATATAGGCCTCAGGTTGGTAGTAATCGTAATAAGAGATGAAATATTCGACGGCATTGTTAGGAAAAAATTCACGAAATTCCTGATATAGCTGAGCGGCTAGTGTTTTGTTATGAGCTAAAACTAGGGTAGGGAGATTTACGTTGGCAACCACATTAGCAATAGTGAATGTCTTCCCAGAACCCGTAGTTCCAAGAAGTACTTGTGATTTTATTTGAGCACGCACCCCTGCAGAGAGCTGAGCGATAGCTTCTGGCTGGTCACCGCAAGGATTAAAAGGAGCGTGTAGTTGGAATGTCATAGTAAAAGCTATTTAAGCAATGCGCGCCATTTATGGCTAAACCCGAATTTGTCGTGAACCTCTTCCATAGTAGCTTTCGCTACCTCACGCATTTTATGCGTACCTTGCTCTAAGACTTTTTGTAATGCCAGAGGCTTGGCTAGAAATTCTGATCGCCTTTCCTTGATGGGTTTTAAAAAGAGAATCAGCTCTTCAGCAAGGCGTGCCTTCACTTCTATATCTTTAATGCAACCTTGGCGATAGCGTGCTTTAAACTCTTCAACCTCATCTTTATGGGGATTGAAGACATCATGATAGATAAAGAGAGGGTTCCCTTCAACCCGACCAGGCGTAGTTGCTCGAATCCGGTTGGGATCAGTATACATCCTACGGACTTTTTCAGTGATTATATCATCGCTATCGGAAAGATAGATTGCGTTGTTCGCAGACTTACTCATTTTCCCTTGTCCATCGATCCCTACAAGAGAGGTGAGCTCACCTTGTAGTACCTCAGGTTCTGGAAATATCTGCCCGTACAAACGGTTGAAATTCCTAGCAATATCCCGCGTGAGTTCTACGTGGGCTTCATTGTCTTTCCCTACAGGGACGAACTGTGCTTTTGCTAGGAGGATATCCGCACTCTGTAAAATGGGGTAACCAATGAGGCCATAAGAGAATCCCCCTTCTTCAATCGAAGCGTTACGGGCCATATCTTTGAGACTAGGAATGCCCATCACTCTGTTGATTGAGATTAACATGGAGAACAGGAGATGTAACTCATAGATTTCAGGAATTGCAGATTGTAGGTAAATTGTAGATTTCGTCGGATCGATCCCGACACTTAACCAATCTGCAAGAACTTCATAGATATGGTTATCGAGATCTAGAACCTCTTCTTTGCGGATTTTTGTAGTTAAAGTATGGAGATCCGCAATGATAAAAAAACAATCGTACTCAGGGCAATTTTGAAGTTCCAGTCGATTTTTTATAGAACCAACCCAATGTCCTAAATGCAGTTTCCCTGTGGGACGATCTCCTGTAAGTACGCGCTTTTTTTTACTCATAATGCCTACTATTGAAGGGCTTTAGTCAGCTCATCAAAGTGGTTTTTTAATGATGTAATTTCTTCTTGAATTTCCTGAAGATTTTTTTCTCCAACAGGATTCTTTTGCGCTTCTAAAAGTCTTGCTAGTAAATGACGAATGAGGTGGCAGGTATTCTGTACATCGGTCATCAATAAGAACTCTTGACCGTCTACACGAGCTAATCGATTTAAAAAAATACAACGTTCTTGCTGTGTTAGCATATCCGAAGTGATAAAGTTAATAAATTCCCCACGTTCATGAATGTCTTTAGAAACACGTATAGGCATCATAAACTCTGAAATTAAACTATGAGCAGCTTGTTTTTGCTGGGGAGCGAGTTCTTGCGTTAACTTGCCATTAATTAACATTTCAAAAAAGAAATTAGCGATATCTTGCTGACCGTTAGCACAGTTGAAAACGACATTTTGAAATTCTCGAAATGTGGTGTAACCAATAGGAGTGGCATAAATTCTTTTTAAATTCCCTTCAAGAAGGAGAAAAACGTTGTCTTCAAGCTCTAATATTTTTGTCTTTGCTGCCATAAATTACACCTTTGTATGGGGAAAGAGGTTACTTTTAACTTTTTCTAGTTTTTTTATCAATTTTTCCAAAATGATCTGCTCATCAGAAGAGAGTGCGGTACACTTATTTAATATTTGAGAGCCTTTGGCAAGCATAGCAAGAGCTTGCTTTACTGGAGATGTTTTTCTACAATCTGTATCAACTAAGGGGAATTCTTTTCGAATGCGATCTAAAAGCTCGCTTTTTCGTTCGCCGCGATAATTTCGAATAATCTCTTCTTTTTTTTCTTGGGATCCTTGACGAGACGCTAAGGTATAGACGGCTTGTCTAGGCATTTTCTCCATCTCTATTTTTAAAGGTTCGGGAAGAAGAGTAAATAATTCATAGTACACTAAAAAATTATAAGGCGTTTGCCTATTCCCATAGGTTAAAAGTAGCCAAGAAGAAAAGGCTCCTTCGCGATAGCTTTTCAGCAAATCACGGACTTTTGTTATGCGTTCTCCGTGCAAGAGAACAGATTGATGATGGATTTGCTTGACTTCAGCAGAAAGAGTACATAGGTGTATAAGGTCAGGTTCTTCAATCTGTTCTCGAAAGTTATAGTGTTCAAGAAGATGACGGAGTTGTTCTTTTTCTTTTGGTAAAAGGGTGGGGTTGGAAAGGCGACCTGTAAAAGGAGAGAGTTCTCCTTCCATACGCTTACGGGCAAGCGCCTCCATTTTAGTTTGAGTATTTTTCTTGAAACGACTTTCTAACAACGTTTTTAGATTGCCCATAGAGCTACACATCTCTTAGTAAAATTAGCAATTCTTTAGTAAGGTTGAAATAATCTTCAGAAGCACGTGCACTGGGAGATGTAGCAAAGACTGGCTTGCCGTGAATCGCAGCTTCTGAAACAGTGATGTCTCTACGTATTTTCGTATTCAATAACTTGTCTGGGAACGTTTTGTGAATAAGATCAGCAAATGCAGAATTGTTTTTTCCTCTGCAATTCCAAAAGGATAAAGCAACACCTAAAATCGTTAGTGGATGTCGTGCGGAAATTCCTTGAATGAAACCAGCCAGACGTTCTAAACCTTTAACACTGTAAAATTCTGGTGTAGCACAAATAAGTGCGTAGTCTGCAGCAATTAGGGCAGACTCTGTAAGCCAACAAAGTGAAGGAGGAGTATCAATAATCACATAGTCGTACTGATCTTTGACAGAACCGAGTACGTACTTAAGCCTTTCATGAGAATAGCGATCAGCGGCAAGATTTCCTGAAACTTCAATACGCTCTAACCAGGTGTCGGCAGGAATCAAATCTAAATGGATATCTTGGATGGGGCGGATGACTTCTTGAATTTCCTTTTCGCCTTGTAAGACAACAGCAAGGCTGTCATAGCAATCGGGGTCTAATCCTAACCCAGAGGTGAGATTTGCTTGAGCATCGAAATCAATAAGCAGTACCTTAGCTTGATGATACTGCGAGAGAGCCGCACCAAGATGAAGGGTTGTTGATGTTTTTGCTGTTCCACCTTTAAAGCTGTTTACAGCGATAGTCTTCATTCTTGATGCGTATCCTCAAAAATCCTTAACAACTACAATAATGCAGTTAAACTTAAAGAGTTCTTTTCTTCAAGTATAGTGTTTAAGAATTTCTCTACGGTGACGTCATTAATCACCCGGTTATCTCGGGTGCGTACTGCTAATACATTTTCACTAATTTCATGATCCCCAAGAGTGATCATGTAATTCACCTGCATGTTTTGAGCATTGCGAATTTTTTTACTTACAGATTCGCTAGAATCATCTAGGGTGACCACTAAACCCATCCCTTTCCATTTCTCAACGAATTCTTTCGCTCGAGGAATGTGGCGATCGGCAACTGTAATGATCCGCACCTGCTCAGGACTTAGCCACAATGGGAATCTTCCTTTGAAGTGTTCTATAAGAATACCTAAAAAGCGTTCTATAGAACCAAAGAGAGCTCGATGTAGCATCACAGGAACACTCTTAGTTCCTTGCGCTGTGGTGTATTCTAATTCAAAACGTTCTGGTAGGAACATATCTAATTGAATAGTTCCACACTGCCATGTTCTTTGAATCGCATCTTTAACATGGATATCAATTTTCGGACCGTAAAAAGCTCCTTCCCCTGGGCGAACAATGAAGGGCGTCCCAGACTGAACCAGGGCTCGATTTAAGGCATCTGTGGCTAACTCCCATAGAGAGTCGTCACCTATTGTGTCTTTTTCTGGCCTTGTAGATAGCTCTAAGTGATACTCTAATCCAAATGTCCCGTATAGTTTAGAAACTAAAGCAAGAATGTTCAGAGTTTCCTCTTCGACTTGTTCTGGAGTAAGAAATACATGAGCGTCATCTTGATGGAACGCACGGACACGCATTAACCCCGATAGGGCTCCAGACGCTTCCTGACGATGCACGTGACCAATTTCTGCTACACGTAGAGGGAACTCCTTATAACTATGTAAGCGGGTTTTATAATAGAGCATGCATCCTGGACAGTTCATTGGCTTGATGGCGTAATCTTCATCATCAATTTTCAATGTGTACATGTTTGCTCTATAATTCTCCCAGTGACCCGAAACCTCCCATAACTGACGATTCATCAACTGTGGTGTTAGGATCTCTTTATAATCGGCAGCTACGTGCAGCTGCTTCCAGTAATTAATCAAAGCGTCCCAAACAATCATACCACGAGGATGAAAGAAAGGCATTCCAGGAGAACTCTCTTGTTGAGAAAAAAGATCTAACTTTACTCCCAACACACGGTGGTCCCGTTTTTTTGCTTCCTCAATTCGATCTAAATGTGCCCGAAGTTCTTTAGATGTAGGAAAGGAAGTCCCATAAATACGTACTAGAGATTCACGAGAAGGATCTCCTCGCCAATAGGCTGCTGATGTACGTAGTATTTTAAAAGCTTTTACGTGAGCTGTCGAAGGTAAATGAGGACCTCGGCAAAGGTCAAAAAACTCTCCCTGGCTATAGGCAGAAATTTCTTCATTATCGGGAAGCTCACGAATTAATTCTGTTTTAAACGGATTATTCGGGAATTCCTTTAAAGCTTGTTGTTTATCCTTACAAATAAAGCGAGAAATTACAAGTTTTTCATCTACAATTTGCTTTACTGTATCTTCAATTAATGAGAAGTCACTTTCACTAATTGAAAGATTGGCGAAATCATAATAAAATCCTTCGTCTATGACGGGACCGATTGTAGGAAGTGCATCTGGCCATAAACGCAGTACTGCTTGGGCTAGAAGATGCGCAGAAGTATGAAGAAAAATTTCTCGTCCTTCGGGATCCTCAGAAGTGAGAAATGTTAAGGTGTCGCCTTCTTGTAGGTGGATGGAAAGATCTCTAGGGCGTTCATTGATGAGAACCCCAATAAATTGATGTGAATTTTTTAATTGTTGAGCTAACTCTGCTGCTGTAGTACCGGCAAATACTTCATAATTTTCTTGATCACAAGTTACGTGAATCATCTTTTCCCATGCCTCCATTTTAAGGGGACCTTTGTTATTAGTATTTTAGTGTTTTTTTTGATCAAAGCAAGCAGCTTTTTATAAAAAAAATTTTTGCTTTTTAATTCGATTTGAAACAAGTCGGGAGATTTAAATTGGAGGTAATAAAAACATCTTTTATACTCTCTGCCTATTAAACATTATAAACTGGTTTGCATGTCGCTTTTTTTAGTTTTTCTTACGGCATTTATTTGGTCTTCTTCTTTTGCTCTTAGCAAGCTAGTTATGAACGCCTCGGCTCCGATATTTGCCACAGGGACTCGCATGATACTTGCTGGCGTTATCTTGGCGCTTGCTGCATGGTTTCGAGGCGGTTTTGTTTGTATATCGAAAAAAATATTCTTTTGTATTGTCCTGTTAGCTTTAACAGGATTTTATCTTACTAATATTTTTGAATTCCTAGGATTACAACATTTGAATTCATCTAGGGTATGTTTTATTTATGGACTCTCTCCTCTAATGTCAGCACTTTTTTCTTATATTCAGCTGAAAGAGAAGGTGACACAAAAAAAGATTTTAGGATTCTCTCTAGGTTTGTTGAGTTATATTTGCTACTTAACCTTTGGTGGGGGAGGGGATGGTTCTCAGCCTTGGACTTGGCAGATAGGTCTTCCTGAAATTCTAATTTTAGGGGCAGCAAGTTTCGCCTCTTTTGGCTGGACTCTTCTTAGACAAATTGAAAAACAGTCTACCCTATCAGTGACAGCAATTAATGCATGCGCCATGTTAATAGCTGGGATATTGTCACTCATGCATTCAGCAGTAGTGGAATCCTGGGATCCTTTGCCAGTACAAGATGTGTCGCAATTTTTATATGCGACTTTAGCTCTAGTGGTAATTTCTAATCTGATTTGCTACAATCTCTATGCAAAATTATTAAGGAAGTATTCTTCTACTTTTCTTTCCTTCTGTAATCTTATCATGCCGTTGTATTCAGGATTGTATGGCTGGATATTGCTTGGAGAAACGGGGGTCTCTTTGGGCTTGGTGCTTGCTGTAGCCTTAATGGTAGCAGGATGTCGCCTCATCTATCACGAAGAATTCCGTCAGGGCTACATTGTTTCTTAAGGTAAAGCCGCTTTACATGAAAAAGCTCGGTCACATACCGAGCTTTTTTGATCCGATCTCTGATTGTTAGTTAAAGATGGAAGATGTTGTTTGTGTTTGAGAGTCAGCAACATTTTGTAGTGTTTGTAAAGCAGAGTTAAATGTTTGCGTAGCTTGTTCTTGTAATTGCCCTGCTTGTGATGCTTGCTGGCCATAAACTGACGACATTTGTTTCATTACTTCTGCTTGAGCCTCTGCTTGTCCTGCCATTCGCTGATGGTGGGCCACTTGCATTCCTGTCTGGCCAGCAGTAAGACCTTCAACAGCTGCTGTAAGTCCGTGCATTAGCTGACTCATCTGCATAGAAGAAGAAAGAGCATTTCCTGCAAATGATGCAACACGTGCTCCTTGGGTTTTCACCACGTTCATCCCTCTGGAGAATTTTTCAGTCCAGTTTGGGTTATTTAAAACCTTTCCAAAAAGTCCTTTTGAAGTTGCTTCTGTTGTAGCTTTTGAAGCTGCTGCGGCCATATCATCGGTTAGGTTGGTTGCAGCTTTAGCTGCCGCTGCTCCCGCAGAACCCGCTGCTGATGAGGCAGTTTTAACAGTAGTAGCCGCAGTTTGTTGCACAGAAGAACTAGCAGAAGTCAGGGCTTTGGCAGCAGCGCCAGATGCAGCACCTCCTGCAGCACTTCCCGTTTCTTTTGCGAAGGAAGCGGATTTTAGGGCAGAGGTAGCTCCTTTTGCAGCAGAGAAAAGACCTCCTGCCACAGAAACTGTAAATCCTACAATGTTTACAATACCACTAATCAAAGATTGTTGTGCCTGTGCTTCTGTAGCTGATGCTTGATGGTTGGCTTGTCTTTGAATAGCTTCTGCAATAGCCGGGGCCGCTTCAACTTGTGATTGGATCGCTTGATTTTGTGCTTGGAACGAAGATTTCCAAGATTCTCCAGCGGCGTTAGCCATCAAGGTCATAACTAAACTGAGAAGTGCGAGAGTCCCCATATTTTTTTTAAGTACAATACCGTTGACGGTTTGCATATCAGGTACAGGAAGGTTAGGCGCGTCATAATTATTTTGTTTTAATCCCCCAGGACCTTTTACGGCTTGCGCGGTTACAGTTTCACTTGCACTTCCTACTGAAGTTCCAGATTTAGTTGCTGTAGATTTTTCGCTTTTTTCTCCCTTAGCACTTTTGGTTGAAGATGTGCTTTCTTTTTTTGAGGTTCCTTGGGATGACGCGTCCTGAATAAGATCTTCAAAACCTCCAGCAGCAACTTCTGCTTGAGAACTTTGTTTTGATACATGCTTAGTATCTTGACCACTTTGCGCAGCTCCTGTTTTCTGAGAGGCTTGTGCCAGTTGCGCAGCTAATGAGGGGTCCTGATTTGAACTTCCACTAACTCCTGATGTCATAGCAATACATGCTCCTTTAAAAATTATTAGTTTTTATGCTGCGCTTGCGATAGCACCGCTGATTGCGGCATAGGCTTTAAGGATTTGGGCGCCCAGCTTAGTAGCTTTTTGAGTCATCTCATTAGTTTCGCCTGTTTGTTTTGAGGCAATTTTACTTGCCTGTTGCCAAAACTGAGTGAACATGCTAATCATGTCGGCAGCAGCCTGAAGTTTCCCAACTTCTTTCTGGAACTGAGCAACGTTTTGTTGCATTTCAGAAAGCTGCATGTGCATAATCCCTTTGCCAAGAGCGGGCGCTGCAACTACAACCCCAACCCCAACCGTTACCCATTTACTTGTAAGAGACGACATGACTTTAGAGAGCTTAGGGAATGACTTTGCAATCATTTGTGATCCCTTAGCGAACACTTTAGATATTCCTTTAGTAATTGCTTTGGCAATGGCTTTAACTAATGTTTTGATAAACGCTTTGATTCCAGCTTTGACAGCTGCTTTAATAGCTTGAGTGATCGCCTGTTTGATAGCTTCGACAACAGCTTGTTTAACAGCCTGAACAACAGCTTGAACTGTGACTTGTGTTGCTACAGTTGTTGCAACGGCAGTTCCTGCCGCTGCACCCCCAGCCGCCGCTGCACCTACAGCAGCTCCTGCAGCTAGTCCCGCCAGTCCAGCTCCACATGTAAAAATAGCGGCAACAATAGAAAGAACCGTAATGGTAACTGAAACTGCGATCATCACAGTATTCACAGTCTCCATTGTTCCTTCAAGATCCTTAGACTTTTGCTCGGCAGCCTTCATCTCTTGGTATTCTTTTCGTTCTGCATCAATTTTTAGACCTTGCTTTTCTAAGCCTAATTTATTTGTCTGATCTGCTTGTGCTTGTGTACTCGCATAGTTGGATAATGCAGATTTTGTCGCTTCTCCTAATGTTTGAATTGCTCTAGCAAGTGCTAGACCTGTTTCGATAACTTCAGATCTTGGTGTAACCCCAGGTTTAGGGAGTTCAGGTGTTTCGAATTTTACTGAACCAGCATCTTTGCCTGAAAGGGCAGCAATAACGACATCTTCCACCTCTTTCATTTGGGTGGCACTCAGGTTTTGAAGGGATTCTAGGGTGGACTCCATAGTTTTGCTTGCTTCTTCTAAAGAAGTCTGCATAGCAATTTTTGTTGCTGTATTTGCTGCTGTTGTAGCAGCCGCTCCTGATACTGCAGAATCACCACCTGCCTTCTGACCTGCCATAGCTTCTTTGCCAGCAGCAACTCCCTGTTGGGGGGTAGTTTCTGTTTTTGAAGTAGAGGAAGTTTTGTCTTTCCCAGCAGTGCCAGCAATTGCTGAGTCGCTCTCCATCTCAGTGTTTTTACCCTGACGTGTTTGCTGTATTTGCTTAGTTTCATTACCAGCAAGCTTGTCTTGTTGGGGCACGCCCTGAGGTGTCGATGTCAGGACTTGAGAGAGGATATTTTTTTGATTGTCAGGTCCTGAAGAAGAAGATGAAATAGACATGGTTGTATCCTAGGGGTTTGATTCTGAAAAGGCCTTATTCAGCGCCTTTAACCATTTGTTTATTAACAACAGTGGTCAGGTTTTTTAATCCGTGTACTACCGAAGATAGTTCCTTTGCGAAGTTCGCATCTTCTTTTGGAGAAGGGAATAATCCTTGAGTTAACTCTTCGAGATGCAGAGACTCTAGAGTCCCAGAAAGAGCTGCGATGATACTATTGATCTGGTTCTTGTCAGTAAGATGTGCAAACGTCTGAACTAAAGGGAGCTCTTTATACAGATCGGAGACAGCAAGTTCTAACTGCTGGATAGCAGCTTCTTGAGATTCTTCTTGCACATGCTTTATCTCTGCTTTAGACTTAGCTACCTTTTTTGTTTTCTTGGGCTTTTTGTTCATAATAATTTCTCCTTAGAATCCACAAGTACTAATGTTTCTTTCCGCTTTTCTTTTTTGCTGTTGTTTTGTTTTTCGTAGCAGGTTTCTTTGTTGTTGATTTCTTATTTTCTCCAGCCATTTGCTTATCAATAGACTGTTTCATAATTTGGCAACGTTCTTTTAAGATTTTGAATTCTGGGTTGTTTCCACAGATATCCATAGTGATATCTAAGAAATTGCTAGATTCTTCAGGCTGTTGGAGCTTGAGTAAGCTATCAGCAATGTAATAAGGAGGAATGGGGTTTTGGGGTTGCGCATCAAAAGCAAGGAAAAATCCAAAAGCAGCTTCATTATATAAATGTAATTGGTGGTAGCACGAGCTTAAACCTAACATATACTTGTAGTTCTGAGGTTGTGCTGCTGCTAATAGTTGAAAGAGTCCTACAGCCTCGTTGTACTTCCCTTGAGAATAGAAAGTATAAGCTACAGTATAAATCTCCTCTAAGAGGTAGTCCGAGAGGCCTAGAATCTGTTGTAGGTCTATTCCATTGCTAAGTCCTTCAAAGATATTGCTTAAAGCTTGTTTCATTTCTTCTTCTGTAGGGACAGGATGGACCTGTTCTAAGTCATCAGCCTTGGCTTTCTTCTGAGCGGCTAGTTCTGCTAAACGGCTGCGCGTTTTTTTATTAAAAGAGGCTGAAGGTTTGTAAGGTTGATTGGCATTACGAGGAGATGGCTTGCTCATCGATCTAATTCCTAAAATAAAATTATTTTGTATTTATAGATTAATTTTAAAATTAATCTTTCTCTAAAAACAAGCTTCTTAGTAATAATATTTTTTATTATTCATTAAATAATTTTCTAAGTTGTTCATTTTTAAGAAAAAATAGAAATCAGGTGGAAGCTTTCTTGACATTAGCGTTAGGGTATTTTAATTTGCTTGTTTAGGAATTTAACCAAGGCAGCTATGTCTGTGAGAAGGCCTATTCAGTTACTTGATCCCCTCACTATTAATCAAATTGCTGCTGGCGAGGTCATTGAAAACTCCATTTCTGTTGTTAAAGAGCTTATCGAGAATTCCTTAGACGCTGGGGCTGATGAAATAGAAATCGAGACTTTAGGAGGGGGACAGGGCGTGATCATTATTAAAGATAATGGTTGTGGCTTCAGAGCCGAAGAGATTCCCTTAGCTCTGCAGCGTCACGCCACTTCAAAAATAAAAGAATTTTCCGACGTTTTTTCTCTAAATAGCTTTGGCTTCCGGGGTGAGGCGCTTCCCTCAATAGCCTCTATTTCTAAAATGGAAATCCTATCTTCTGTCGAAGGAGACAAGGGTGTGCGCGCTGTAATTCATGGAGGCAATGTCATTTCCTGCGAGCCTTGTGCCCGGCAATTAGGCACAACAGTTATTGTTAACTCTCTTTTCTATAATGTCCCTGTCCGTCGTGGCTTCCAAAAGAGCTCGCAATCTGATCGTTTAGGGATTCGAAAACTGATAGAAAATCGGATTTTATCTACAGAAAATGTCGGTTGGTCTTGGATTAGTGAAGGGCGTCGTGAAATTCAAATCTCTAAACAACAAGGGTTTCAAGAAAGAGTAGCCTATGTTATGGGGGGCAACTTCATGCAGGATGCCCTTAACATAGATAAGGAAGAGAATTCTGTCCGTATTGTAGGGTTTTTAGGCTCCCCCAGCTTCCATCGTCCAACACGTCAGGGACAGAAAATTTTTATTAATAATCGTCCTATAGAATCTTTATTTATCTCTAGGAAAGTAGGGGACGCCTATTCTTTCCTTCTGCCTCTCCAAAGGTATCCTGTTTTTGTTCTGAAACTGTACCTTCCTTCTTCGTGGTGTGATTTTAATGTGCACCCGCAAAAAATAGAAGCCCGGATTCTCAAAGAAGAACTTGTTGGCGATTGTATTAAAGAAGCAATCATAGAAACTCTAACTTGCCCTCCTGGCATGATATGTCGTACCGATCAAGAGATAGAAAGGCCTGTGTCCCCGCCAACATTCCGTATGTTGCAAACAAGCGATTTAGATTTGAAAGAAGAAGAGAGTTGTGAGTTTTCTCAAAATAGTCTTCAACCTAATTCAGAACGCCATTTCTTGGGGAAAAAAGGCATTCCATTTCAACGACCCAATTTCCAAATGGATTGGACGCATTGTAGAGACGTTCGCTTTTTGACTTCTCTAGGTCGCGTTGTGCTTGCTGAGGACATCGAGGGAGTACACGTTATCTTTACAGCAGCAGCGCGAAAGCATCTATTTTTTTTGTCTTTGATGGAAGAGACGCGTCGCATGTATCAATCACAAACACTATTGATTCCCCTACGCCTTCAGGTTACATCTGAGGAGTCTTCTTTCTTTTCTCATCATAGGGAAGCATTGTGCGATTTAGGAATAGAGATATCACAAGTGGGACCCTGTACTTTTTCTATTGAAAGTACTCCAACTGTAATTGGTGAAGAAGAGTTAAAAGAATGGCTGTTGCTATTGGCAGCAAGAGGCTCTACAGAGATAAACTCAGAGACTTTACTGTTGTTGATGAAGGAGACTTTGGCACAAGCTGCCTTTTCTAAACATCAGCATGTTTTTGATGTTTCTTGGCTCGCCCTTCTTTGGGGCTTAGGGAAGCCTGAAAAAGGATTTGACGGTGCACGAATTCGTCGGTTAATTTTAGACTCCGACTTTATTGAAGGATAATTATATGTCTCATGATCGTATTTTACGTGCTCAAAGAGCTCTTACAGCACATAATCTTGATGCTATTTTTGTGGAAAAAAGCGAAGATCTTGCTTATTTTCTGAATGATGAAGCAATTGCAGGCATTTTATTGATAGGACAACAAGAAGTGATGTTCTTTGTCTACAGAATGGATAAAGATCTCTATGCTCATATCCAACGTGTGCCCCTTACTTTTTTGAGTCAGGATGTTGTCGAAGACTTATCGTCATATATCCAAAAACAGAGGTATCAAAAAATTGGATTTGATAGTGCTTCGACAGTCTATCATAAGTTTGCACAGAGACAAGTGTTTCCCTGTCTTTGGGAGCCTCTAGAATACTTTACAGAGAAAATTCGTAGTATAAAATCTCAGGAAGAAATTAGGTGCATGCAAGAAGCTGCATCTCTAGGATCTTTAGGATATGATTACGTATTGACATTACTTCAAGAGGGAATAACAGAAAAAGAGGTAGTTAGACAACTTCGCGTTTTCTGGGCCGAGGCGGGAGCCGAAGGGCCCTCATTCCCTCCAATTATTGCTTTCGGAGAACATTCTGCTTTTCCCCACGCGATTCCTACAGACAGACCTTTAAGGAAAGGAGATATTGTTCTTATTGATATTGGAGTTCTTTTGAACGGGTACTGCTCTGATATGACGCGGATGACGGCATTAGGGATGCCGCATCCTAAGCTCTTGGAGAGTTATTCTGTCGTTGTGGAAGCGCAAAAGCGAGCCATGGCTCTTTGCAAAGAAGGAGTTCTTTGGGGAGAGATTGATGCAGAAGCTGTGCGTGTTCTCCAGGAGCATAACCTTGATAGCTATTTTATCCATGGAATCGGGCATGGAGTCGGACGAAATATTCACGAATACCCTTGTTCTCCAAAAGGGAGTCAAGTGAAACTCCAGTCTGGGATGACTATTACCGTGGAACCAGGAGTCTATTTTCCTGGGATTGGAGGGATTCGGATAGAGGATACCTTATGTATAGATAAAGATAAAAATTTTAGTTTAACTGCACGTCCTGTAGTCTCAGAGTTAGTTTATTTATAAATTAAATTCGATTTAGTTTTTAACTTTAAATCGATTGTTTCTTTTTATAAATTGATTTTTTTTGTTTTTTAAGTTATCTTATAACTTTATTTTTAGCCTGCCCTCAATATGTACCAGCTTCTTTCGATAGGTTATAGTTTTGTGAGTTTCATCGCGCTTCTTTGGATGCTGTGCTATTCACCTAACTATGCAACAGATTTATATAGTATTTCTTTGAGCGCCCAAGAAAGTTTTGGGGGGATTCGAGGGTTTCCTCAGGAAGAGAATCTCTCAGGAGGGCCTTGGGCTTTAAATTTTCCAGATTTAGAAGAGAGGTTGCCTGACTTGAGGAAAGAGGTGATTTTTCTTGGCAGTAACGATAGACCAGATGCTTGTGGTAGAAAGTTTTCATTGCAGTTGGCCTCTTCAAAAGAGCATTACGTAGCCTCTCTTAAGGAGAGGATCTATTTAAATGTGACTCCTTCTTCTCGAGGTCCTGTCTATTCCTTCAGCCCTAAAGGGGTGCCAACAGAGCTCTGGATCGAGTGTTTTTCTGTGAGCGTTGACGGTAGAGTTGAAGTCAAAGTACGTCTGCAAGGTTTAAATAAGGAGCTCATCTCGAAGCCGCGAGATTATGAAACCTTATTTTTAAATCCTCCAGCCACTAAACTAGACTGTTGGGAGATTGGGGGGATTCGGGTAGATGCTAGCTTCCCAGTAAAGCAAAAGATACGTCGTATAGGAGTTGACAAGTTCCTGTTGATGCATGGGGGATCTGAGTACGCTGATAAGGTGACAAAAGAACGTGTGGATTTTGTATCGAGTGATGAAGAAAATTATAGTCGATACCTTGCTGTTGGAGATGTTTTGCTTTGGGACGGCAACTTTTGGCAGACCTGCGGAGAATTTCAAGGATCAAGCACGGCAGTGCCTCTTTTTGAGGTAAAAAGAATAGACGATAAGGTGATGATTGCCGATTTGTGGAATGTCGGTGGTACACAACGGCAGACCATAAGTCTTGTCAAGGGGCTCCCTTCGCCTATCGAAATCAACGAGATAGTACGTGAAATAGAGTTCATTGGTATGCGCTCATGGTCAAAGCCTATCGTTTTAGTTGGGGGACAGAGGCTGATTCTTTCTCCTGATGATTGGATATTAAGAACCGCTACGGGTTGGGAAAAACTTTCTAAAGCGGAGCAGATTCAAGATTACCTTACGGGAAGGGCCACGGGACCTCTTTTGGTCTTTGAAAAGTTAGAAAAGGATCTTCGAGGGTTCGTGTTGCGAGGACACATGTTTAATGCACAAAGGACTTTAGTAGAAACAATAAGTTTACCATTAAAACAAGGATTTGAGCTTACCGCTGTCTCTCAAGAAGTGTCTTCGAACACACGTGTCGCCGCAGCGAATCAAGGGACAGCCAATCGTGGGGGGTCGTAGATGGTTTTTTGGCGTAATTCTTTACTACACTTAGTTGCCTTATCAGGAATGCTCTATTGTCCTTGTGGGATGGCTTTAACCATAGCAGAGAAGATGGCCTCTCTAGAGCATGCTGGGAATGGAACAGATGACTATGCGGGAACAGCCTCGTTTAATGCGAATATGAGAGAATATAGTCTTCAGCTTAGAAAGTTGTATGATGAAGCACATCAGCTACGGGATGCTGGAATTGAGGATGAAGCGCTTTGGAAAGACTTACTTCAGAGAATTGGTAAGGTACGAAGGCATCTTCGAGAAATTGAAGAACTTTGGGCAGCAGAAATTCGTGATAAAGGAGGAAATCTTGAAGACTATGCTCTCTGGAATCATCCAGAGACTACGATTTATAACCTTGTTACTGATTATGGAACGGAAGACACAGTCTACTTGATTCCTCAAGAGATTGGATCAATTAAAATTGCGACATTATCAAAATTTGTAGTTCCTAAAGAGTCTTTCGAAGAGTGCCTCACACAGATTTTATCTCGTTTAGGAATTGGTGTACGCGAGGTCAGTCCCTGGATTAAAGAACTTTATACAATGCGTAAGGAAGGCTGTAGTGTTGCTGGAGTCTTTTCTTGTAGGAAGGATTTAGAGGCTCTCCCAGAGACGGCTTATATTGGTTTTGTATTGCATTCGACCATAGACGCGCATACCAATCAACATGTCTTAAAGAAGTTCATTAATCCTGAAACAACACACGTGGATGTTATAGCAGGTCGTGTGTGGATTTTTGGTACTGCAGGAGAAGTAGACGAACTTCTTAAGATTTATAATTTTGTACAGTCAGACAGCATACGTCAAGAGTATCGGATCATTCCTTTAACTAAAATCGATGCTGGGGAGATGATTTCTATTCTTAACGCAGCGTTTCGTGAAGATCTAACTAAAGATGTGAGCGAAGAATCTTTAGGGCTTCGTGTTGTGCCTTTACAATATCAAGGGCGTTCGTTGTTTTTAAGCGGGACATCGGCTTTAGTGCAGCAAGCACTTAATCTGATTCGAGAGGTCGAAGAGGGTATTGAGAATCCTACAGATAAAACGGTATTTTGGTATAACGTCAAGCACTCCGACCCACAAGAGTTGGCTGCTTTGCTTTCCCAAGTCCATGACGTCTTCTCTGGGGAGAATAAAGGTAGCATTGGAGCTGGTGATGGGTGTGGGTCACAATTAAACACCTCAATCCAAATTGATACTACGGTAAGCTCTTCTGGCAAAGATGGTTCTGTGAAGTATGGAAACTTTATTGCCGACTCTAAGACAGGGACACTTATTATGGTGGTTGAGAAAGAAGCTCTTCCACGCATTCAAATGCTACTTAAAAAGCTCGATGTTCCTAAAAAGATGGTTCGTATTGAGGTGCTGCTATTTGAAAGAAAACTGGCACATGAACAGAAATCTGGGTTGAATCTTCTACGTCTTGGTGAAGAAGTCTGTAAAAAAGGTTGCAGTCCTTCTGTATCTTGGGTGGGAGGAGCTGGAATCTTAGAATTTTTGTTTAAAGGAAGTACAGGATCCTCAGTAGTTCCTGGATACGATCTTGCCTATCAATTTTTAATGGCTCAAGAGGACGTTCGGATTAATGCGAGTCCTTCGGTAGTCACTATGAACCAAACTCCAGCACGGATTGCCGTGGTTGATGAGATGTCTATAGCGGTTTCTTCAGATAAAGATAAATTACAGTACAATCGTGCACAGTACGGTATTATGATAAAAATGCTCCCAGTAATTAACATGGGAGAAGAAGATGGGAAAAATTACATTACTCTAGAGACAGACATCACCTTTGATACTACGGGAAAGAATCATGATGATCGCCCTGATGTTACCAGGCGTAATATTACCAATAAGGTACGCATAGCTGACGGAGAGACTGTGATTATTGGAGGTTTGCGTTGCAAACAGATGTCAGATTCTCATGACGGCATTCCTTTCCTTGGAGAAATTCCTGGTATTGGGAAGTTATTTGGAATGAGTTCTACATCAGACAGCCTCACGGAAATGTTTGTATTTATCACTCCAAAAATTTTAGAAAACCCCGTGGAACAACAAGGACGTCAAGAAGAGGCTTTACTATCTTCTCGTCCTGGAGAGGGAGAAGAGTTCCGTAAAGCTTTAGCAGCTAGCGAAGCTGCAGCACGAGCTGCTCATAAAAAATTAGACATGCTTCCCCTAGCAGGCGTACCTTTATCTCAGGTAGAAGGGCGAGAATACGATGGTTGCTAATTTTTTATCTCAGGAGCTTTTGAATATCCTCCCCTATACATTTTTAAAGAAACACTGCCTCCTGCCTATTGAAGAGAGTAGCGAGGCAATTACCATAGCTCATGCAACCGCGACTTCAGTAATTGCTCAAGATGAAGTCAAGCTGTTAATAAAAAAGCCGATTCGTTTTGTGCTAAAAGATGAATCGGAGATTCTGCAGCGTCTACAGCAGCTTTACAGCAATCGTGAAGGTAATGTTTCCGATATGTTGTTAACAATGAAAGAGGAAGATTCCACTGCAATTCCAGAAGAAGAAGATCTTCTAGAGAATACCGATACGAT
Source organism: Candidatus Chlamydia corallus (assembly GCF_002817655.1). NCBI lineage: Bacteria > Pseudomonadati > Chlamydiota > Chlamydiia > Chlamydiales > Chlamydiaceae > Chlamydia > Candidatus Chlamydia corallus. Next base: position 525,705 of record NZ_NWQK01000001.1, on the reverse strand, counting down.
TCCAGTGGTGCGCCTGTTAAACTTGATCTTGAAAGAAGCTATTGAGGAGCGGTCTTCGGATATTCATTTCGAGCCTGGCGAAGATTCTATGAGGATCCGCTATCGCATTGATGGTGTGCTCCATGATCGTCATTCGCCTCCCTCCCACCTTCGTTCGGCATTAACGACCCGGCTTAAAGTCCTGGCAAAGATGGACATTGCTGAGCACCGCCTTCCTCAAGATGGGCGTATTAAGATCCAAATTGGTGGTCAGGAAGTTGACATGCGTGTCAGCACGGTTCCTGTGATTTATGGAGAGCGTGTTGTTTTGCGTATTTTAGATAAACGCAATGTAATTTTGGATATCGCGGGCCTGCGTATGCCTAAGGATACCGAAATACTATTTAAAGATACGATAACAGCTCCCGAAGGGATTCTTCTTGTTACAGGACCCACAGGGAGTGGTAAAACTACGACCCTCTATAGTTTATTACAAGAGCTTAAAGGCCCTTTAACAAATATCATGACGATCGAAGATCCTCCAGAATATAAACTGCAGGGGATTGCTCAGATTGCTGTTAAGCCTAAAATTGGGCTGACTTTCGCACGAGGTTTACGGCATCTATTGCGCCAAGATCCTGATATTCTCATGGTCGGAGAAATCCGGGATCAGGAAACTGCAGAAATCGCAATACAAGCAGCTCTTACAGGACATTTGGTAGTAAGCACCCTCCATACAAATGATGCGATTTCTGCGATTCCTCGACTTCTTGATATGGGTGTAGAGTCTTATTTGTTATCAGCAACGCTCGTGGGTGTCGTTGCACAGAGATTGGTGCGAACAATCTGCCCCTACTGTAGGGTCGCCTATACTCCCGAGCACCAGGAAAAATCTTTTTTAGCTTCTTTAGGGAAAGATACAGAAACTCCTTTATATCGGGGTCAGGGGTGCATACACTGTTTCCGTTCTGGATATAAAGGAAGACAAGGAATTTACGAGTTTTTACGTCCGAATACAATATTTCGTTCCGAAGTTGCTTCACACTCCCCCTACCATGTCCTACGAGAAACTGCCGAACAAAACGGATTTTTACCAATATTAGAGCACGGCATAGCTCTTGTTTTATCTGGCGAGACTACCCTGGCAGAAGTCTTAAGAGTTACAAAGCGGTATGATTAGGGAGGACAGATGCCTCGATATCGGTATACGTATTTAGATTCTAGGGAACGAAGAAAACGTGGATGTTTAGAAGCCCTTCATATAGAAGAGGCTAGGGAAAAGCTCGCGCAGGAAAATATCCAAATTTTAAACATTCGAGAGATAGCCCTGCGAAGGGTGAGCATTAAAAGTTCCGAACTGATTATTTTTACAAAACAGCTCCTCCTCCTCCTCCGTTCGGGATTGCCTCTATACGAAAGCCTGGTATCTTTAAGAGATCAGTATCATGGGCAGAAAATGGGACTTTTGCTCACATCATTTATGGAAACGCTAAGGTCGGGTGGGTCTTTATCTCAAGCTATGGCAGCACATCCTAATATTTTTGATCATTTTTATTGTAGCGGTGTGGCTGCTGGAGAAAGTGTGGGAAACCTGGAAGGATGTTTGCAAAATATTATCGTCGTATTAGAAGAACGTGCCCAGATTTCAAGGAAGATGATAGGAGCGTTAAGCTATCCTTTTGTCTTACTTGTATTTTCTTTTGGTGTGATGCTTTTCTTCTTGCTAGGAGTGATTCCCTCATTAAAAGAAACCTTTGAAAATATGGAAGTCAAAGGATTAACAAAAATTGTTTTTGGAGTTAGCGACTATCTTTGTGAATACCGTTATCTATTTTTAGGAGCTATGAGTGCTTTAGCTATCGTTGGGACTTTGATGCGTCACCGTATTCCCTGGAGGAAGATGCTAGAAAAGCTGTTATTTGCTTTACCAGGAACTAAGAAGTTTGTTGTTAAGTTAGCAGTGAATAGGTTTTGTTCAGTTGCATCAGCGATCTTGAAGGGGGGAGGCACCCTAATCGAAGGTCTCGACTTGGGGTGTGATGCGATTCCCTATGATAGGCTGAAATCGGATATGAAAGATATTGTTCAGGCTGTAATTGGCGGAGGCTCTTTAAGTCGGGAGCTTGCCCAGCGTTCTTGGGTTCCCAAGCTCGCTATAGGTATGATTTCCTTGGGAGAGGAGTCGGGTGATCTTGGTGATGTTTTAGGATATGTAGCTCACATTTATAATGAGGATACGCAAAAAACATTGGCTGCGATAACGTCGTGGTGTCAACCCGTGATTCTGATTTTTCTTGGAGGGATAATCGGTGTGATCATGTTAGCAATATTGATCCCACTAACAAGCAATATCCAAACATTATAAAGTGCATACTCGGAGGAGTCGCTATGAAAAAACAAAAGAGAAAGCAATCTATTACATTGATCGAGATGATGGTTGTAATCACCCTCATAGGGATTATTGGTGGTGCTTTAGCATTCAATATGAGAGGCAGTATTCATAAAGGCAAGGTATTTCAATCTGAGCAAAACTGTGCCAAAGTATACGATATTTTAATGATGGAGTACGCAACAGGAGGATCTTCGTTAAAAGAAATCGTCGCTCATAAGGAGACAATTGTAGAAGAGGCCTCCTGGTGTAAAGAGGGTAAGAAATTACTTAAAGACTCTTGGGGAGAAGACCTTGTTGTTCAACTTAATGAAAGGGGTGATGACTTAGTAATTTTCTCTAAACGTGTGCAAAGTTCAACTAAAAAGTAACTCTTTAGTAAAATGATAAGGTCCAGACGTAAGATCAAACGCGGCTTTTTACTTGTAGAAGTACTGATGGCGCTTTCCTTGGTTTGCGCAGTGCTAATGCCTTGCATCAGATTCTATTACGCTCTGCATAGGTCTTTTGAGGAAGATATTTTCAATGTGCAATTGCCCGCCCTTATCGATCACTGTTTTCTATCTGTTGAAGAAAAGATGCGTGAGCAAATGGCACAAGGAACTGTCCTTGCATCGGGGATGGGGCAGACGGTTTCTTTAGGATATACAAGTCAGGGGGTAGGTTATCGTATACCGTATGGTTATAGTGTAGATATTCGTCAAGAAGTGCGTGGTGATAATCTTAAGATGAAGGTTTGTCTTGCCGATGTGGTTGTGGAACTTTTCCCTGATCAGAAACAAGCAGTATCGGTGCAAAGATGCTTATGCGTAACTCTATAACTAGCAAGAAAAAGCAAAAGCGTGGCTTTGTGCTTATGGAATTACTCATGTCATTTACCCTAATTGCTCTGCTATTAGGGACTTTGGGCTTTTGGTATCGGAAGATTTATTCTGTACAAAAGCAAAAAGAACGTATTTATAACCTTTACATAGAGGAAAATCGAGCATACAAGCAGTTGCGCACCCTATTCAGCATGTCACTCTCTTCATCTTCCCAGGATCCTGGGTCTTTATTCTCTTTAATATTTGATCGGGGCGTCTATAGAGACCCGAAACTGGCGGGTGCTGTACGAGCTTCTCTTTATCACGATACCAAAGAACATAGATTGGAACTTCGTATTTGTAATATGAAGGACGAGACACATTCCGAAACGCAGCTGCTGCTTTCCCACGTTACTAGTGTTGTAATTTCCTATCAGAAAAATCCTAATCCTGACAAACTTCCTGAAAAAGTTGCTTTGACTATAACACGGGAACCTAAAGCGTATCCCGTAAGAACCCTAACCTACCAATTTGCTCTTGGGAAATAAGCCTATGCAACCTTATATTTTTACTTTACTGTGTTTGACATCATTAATTTCTTTAGTAGCTTTTGACGCTGCTAATGCTCGTAAGCGTTGTGCATGTGCTCAAACTATAGAACGTGGTGAAAATTTCTTTTCTATCAAGCGCTCTGCTTGTGCTGAAATCGAATATCAGGAAAAATCTCGGCATGCTTCAGCGCTCGAAAGAATCTCAAAAGATACAGGGAAGATCACGCCAAATCAGATTGCGAAAGTAGCCACTAAGAAAAAGCAAAGATATCGCTTATTACAGGTTCCTTTTTCAAGGCCTCCCAATAATTCACGCTATAACCTATATGCTTTGCTTCATGAGGCTCCTGAACACTATAGTGACACAGCATCGTGGTACTCTATTTTTATTCGATTACTTCGACGTGCCTATGTAGATACTGGAAATGCGCCTCCTGGATCTGAGTATATTATTGCTAACGCCTTGATAGGTAAAAAACAAGAGATTTTAGAGGGTGGACTTCAGTTGGGGCCAGATGTTATTGAAACCCTAACGTTGCCAGATGAACATGCGGAGATTCTTTATAAAATGCTAAGAGGGTCTGCAACCTCTCAGTCGCTACTGAATTTTCTGCACTATGAAGAAAAAAGTTTAGGCCACTGTAAGCTAAACTTGATTTTTATGGATCCCTTATTGTTAGAAGCTGTTCTAGATCATCCCGATGCTTATAGGGAAGCTTCTCTACTCCGTGACGGCGTTTGGGAGGCGGTGAAGCGTCAAGAACAAGCAATCCAAGAACACGGACAAGCTGCTGCTTTAGAGCTCTTTAAAACACGAACAGACTTCCGTTTGGAGTTGAGAGACAAAATGCAGTTAATTCTGAGCCGGTATGACCTGCTTCCCATATTAAATAAAAAAATGTTTGACTGTACCTTGGGAAGTGCAGGGGATTACTTATTTTTGGTAGATCCAGATACTAAGGCAATTTCTCGATGTCGCTGCCCTTCAAAGAGTATTAAATTATAATTCAATTTTATTATTTATTTTAAATAGTTTTTTTTGATAATTGTCTTAATAAGTACAATAAAAAATATTTCTATAGGTAGGACCATGGCAGACGAGACCCCGAAAGAGAACTCCTCTAAAGAATCGTCTTCACAATTTGGCTCTTTGAAGCGTAGGGTGAAAGATTTACACTCCAATCCTAAAATAGGAAGATGGAAAAAATTTCTCTCTCATCGAGCTTGTGAAACCATCGGTGGTTGCCTAGTGCTTGTTGGTATTATTACGGATTTTGTTTCATGGGCAGGGGGGCTGTTTATTGCTTGTGGTACGGTCTTAGGTTTTCACATTGAAATTCGTAAAATGCTAAGCAATCTGCAGAGCTATTCGATTGCTAATGGCCCTATTAAGAATGCGATTCTTTGCGGTCTGATTTTGTTTTTTGTATTAAATATACCTTCCTTTGCCGTCTCTTTTATTGTTCTCTGCGTAATCCTTTCTTTCATTACGACAGCGCCGTCTTGTTCGAAAGATTCTTGCGATAAACGTCAGGATGCTTCGAACAAACCTTCTTAAAACTAACCCTCTTTCCCTAAAGGCAAAATGTTGAAGCTCTCCTTTCCTAAGCTTTTTTGCCTTGTTTTTAGAAATACTCATTAAAGCTCGAGATTTATTACGTCTCAACTCTCATCCCATACTATCGTTTCTTACTTTCTCTCATTTACATGTTCTTAGCTTATAAAGAACACGAATGAAAATTGCCTAAGAAATTATAAACAGTTCGCCGAAAGTAAGAGGATATGTCATACAAGGACTTTATGAGAGCCTAGGATAAAGAAGAAATCAGATTAGAGTACTTGAGGGCTTGAACCTAAGAGCATAATCGGGACTTCTTTGAACCAAGCAAGAGTGAAATAATCAATCTGCTTAATTATAAACCACCAAGCAAGGGTTAGGAAGATAAGACCCATGAAAGCTTTGAGTGCAGAGAGGAGGTAGATGACCTGAACTTGAGGCGCCATACGGTTAATAATCCCTAGGAATAGGTCAGACATTAACATGGCTAGAGCTGCGGGTGCACTAAGTTGTATGGTCATAACGAGGCAGAGCTGGCACATCTTGATCATAGTAATCCAAATCGGGGCATGCAGGCTCATCATCTCTGCAGGAAAGAAACTGTGGATAGGGATCACTTCAAGAGTTTGCAATAGAAGAGAAATTACAATGCGGTGACCCCCCACTAACCAAAAAACAATTGTCACAAAGTAGTGGTATAAAATTCCGTGAGGAGAGGTCTGCTCAATAGAAATAAGAGATGTAGCACCTTCTAAACCTTGAATCCCCTGTTGGTTAGTGATGAAAGATCCTGCTGATTGTGCAGCATAAAAGGGAAAGGCTAAAACAAAACCAATCACGATCCCAATAATCATCTCCTTCACAAGTAAAATATAAAAAAGATTGTTATCCATGTAATTCGCGATCTGCGTATCTGCCAAGACTTTTGGAAAGATTACTGCAAGCCAAGAGAGGCCTATGCCAATTTTAATAGGAGAGGGAAAAAGCTTTGCTCCTAGAAAAGGAGCTACAGCAAAAATAGGCAAAAGCCTTGCCAATAAAAGAAGAAAAACTGCCCAAACATACGCTGGAGGGCGTTGAAAGATGTAATCTAAGTAAGCGGAACCGAGGTTGGAAAAAAGCTCTGGTAGAGAAATTCCCATAAGCTTTTTATTTCCATTTGTAGAAGTTTTGGAAAATCTGACCCGCAAAGCGTAAGATCATGTTGCTAAGCCATCCTCCAGAGATCATTAAGGTCCCAAAAATCACGACAAGCTTTACTGCAAAAGCAAAAGTTTGCTCTTGAATTTGTGTTGCTGCCTGGAAGATTGCGACCATAATCCCTACAATCGAAGCTAAGATAATCGGGGGTGCCGAAACAATCAAAATCAGTAATAAGGACTGATAAGAGTACTCAAAAAGAACAGATTTGAAACTAGTTGCGAAGAAAGCTAACACGGCACGTGTCCTTATTTAAAGCTGATCATAAGTCCTTGGAGCAGTAATGTCCATCCGTCTACCATGACTATTAGAAGTAACTTTAAAGGCAACGAAATCGAGAGAGGGGATAACATCATCATCTGCATCGCTACAAGAACATTAGCAGTCACTAAATCAATAACAAAGAAAGGTAGATAGATCAAAACACCAATTTCAAAAGCATTTTTTATCTGCCCCATAATAAAAGCAGGAATAATGATTACGAAATCAGATGCGGTAAGGTGCTCTCGAATTTCTGTAGGGAATGTTTTTTGTGAAATCTTATAAAAACTTTGGATTTGTGCTTTTGGAGTATTGCGAATTAGGAAAGAACGCAAGGGTTCTTTAGATTTATTTAAAGCTACAAAAACTGTTTCAGCACCCTGTGCAGTGAAGAGACTTTGAGGAATCGTATTGGCTTCGATTTCCCTGCGAGCATCTTTATACATAGCCACGCCAGTTGGGAACATGACATAAATAGAAAGGATGAGTGCAATACCATTGAGGACTTGACTGGGAGGTGTTTGTTGCACTCCTAAGGCGTTACGCAAAAGGACTAGAGTAATAATAATCTTTAGATACGAAGTGAGTAACATCACTAAGAAGGGCGAAAGGGCCAAGAAAATTAAGATGATAGCTTGCGTTGTAATGTCTGGATAAGTATCCGAAAAACTTCCATCTGAAAGATGATCTCTTGGGAGAACGTCATCAGCAGCCACTGGGGGTGTGTACGAGGGGGCTGGTGATACAACAGGTTGTTGTACTACACGTACAGGATTAGGATTCGCGGGGGTAGGAGTAGGCTGGCAACGCGAAGGACAGGAGTTTTCATATAGACTGGCATCGGCGAAACAGCATGATGCGCTAAGTGTAAAAAAATAAAGGAAAACTCGAAACATGGATCGCATAATAGTGAATACCCTTATTCTTTCTTATCCTGATCATTAGAGGGAGAGGCAGCATCTGTGGATGATGAAGTCTCAGGTTGTTCATCTACAGGGTTGTTCAGCTTTAGTATAGTCGAGAAAGCTTTTTCTAAGGCATCTAATTGTATATCAAGCTGGGCATTGACGATTCCTGCTTCTGTCTCGATAATGCAACCTCCAGGAGTCACATCTGGTTTTGCTGTCAGAATCAAGGTGTCTGCATACTCTACGATTTTCTTAAGTTCAGGACGACTTTTCTCAACAAGAGGTAAATCTTTGGGATTGACATAGATAATGATATTTTTATTTTGCGTGAGCTCTTTCAATGCTTGAGAAATAATAGAGACAATCGTTTCGGGATGCATTTCGAGTTCCTTCCCAATGATTTTCCTTACGCTGGCAATTGCCAGAGGAACCAATGCTTCTCGTACTCTTGTGCGTAAATTTTTAGTTTCTTCTTGCAAGAAAGCAATTTGCTTGCTCCAAGATTCCGAGCCCTCTTTAAATCCTAGGTCTTTGGCTTCTTGACGAATATGTACACACTGCTCTTTGGTCTCCGCTACATAGGCCTCGCTATCGGTTTTTGTTTTTTCTAGTAGCTCTTTGGCGTCAAGAAAAGCGGAGAAAGCTTCAGGAGACAAAACCTTCTTATTTGGGGAGACATCATCATCTTTAAAAATTAAGCTAAAAAACTTCATCTTTATCATGGCGTAGCATCTTTGAGAGCTATTCATCTCAGAAGAGAAAACGCCGCTCCTTTTTATTGTCGTTTTATTTTTCTATACTTTGTATAAAGCTAAATCTTTATTTATTCAGACTTAATTCAGCTTTTATTTTACTAAGACTTTCATGCATTGTTCTAGGCGGGACTTAAAATAATCCACGTAGGGATGATCATACCATGCTTTTAAAGTCTGCTCGATAATATATGCTCGACCGACATCTAACCTACGTAGAAGATACCATAGAAAAGAAGCGTTTTCTTTTGTTAATGCTTTACCTAAAAACTCTAATCCTTGCTTATGAATGAATTGTCGCAATTCTGTATCGGTAGTCCAAGAAGAAAGAAAATTCGTAGTTTCTAAATGTTTCATAGGATGAGATTGGCAGTAGGTAAGAAATAATTTCTCTGTAGGAGTAAGAGCACTTCTCACTTGTTCAATCACAACCTTATCTAGAATGTGTTTCAACTCTTTAGCAATAGAGTACAGACCTAGACAGTTGATTAAAGTGATCTTTACAGGACCCGTATAGTAAAGTATGGCGTTTGTTGAGGAAGCTGGAAGAAAAATCTCCTCTGTAATTCCACAAGGACGAATCTTTTTACTTAGCATATCTAGGAGATAGAAGGCTCCGAAAGGTGCACAGCGGCGTGTTGCTACAGAGATTCTTGAGAGTAGGGGTAGAATTTCCTGAACCAAAGAATCTGGTAACCACGCTAATAACTGACCCTGTACTTCAGAAGGGAAATCTTTCATAGCAATGGCAATCCAAGAAGGATGAATCGTGGGTAACCAGCTCATAGTATAAGATAAAGACTTTAAGGGAATCTCCTGAGGATGAGGAGATTCAACAAGAAGATTTTTAGGAAGAAACCGAGAGAGGTCATCTTCCTTGGAGTGCTTCATCAAGATGTCTAGAGTTCCAAAAGTGTTGGCAGTCACTAGGCGTCCTCAATTTCGTTGCTTCCTTCTGGAGCATCTTTATCATTAGCTTCAGCATTTTTGCTTTCACTAGGTTGATCTGACTCCTCTTTTTTATCTTTGTCAGCAGCTGTTCCCTCAGCTTTCTTTGCTTCTAAAGCAGTCTTAGCATAGGGGGTAGGATTGAAGAATGCTTTCGTGCCTCCCATAGTCATGATGAGAGTATGAGTTTTCCAAATTACCCAAAGGAGACCACAAGAGATGATAAATAGAATGAGAATCAAACAATAAAAAACGAGACGGAATTTAGTGAGCGAAGACTTAGCAAGAATGATTCCCCAAACGGAGACGTAATCGATTTCTTCTGTTAACCCCCAAGGACCATTAATTGTTATATCACTATAAGCCGCACGGTCACTCACTACGGAGACATTTTCTGGGACAAGTCCTGGAACTGCGCTTGCTACAAGCCGCTTAATTTTGGAGACCATGATGCTGTTCGGATTGTCTAAAACCCCCCGATGCTTAATATAAACAGAGGCTGTTAAAGGAAGATGCTCCTCGTTTTCTGTAGTAAAGGAAATCTGTACTGAGGCATCGACAATGCCGTCCATTTTTCTAATCGTAGAGGCCATTTGTTCTGATAGGCCTTCTTGATAACGGATTTTCTCCTGAAGTTCTGAAGGAACAAGGCCTTGTTTTGCAAAAAGATCTAACAGGCTTGTCCCCTTCATACGGGGAAGACCTGCTTGATTTAAAATTGCAAGGGCCTCTGTGATTTGTGCTGAGGGAACAGCAATATCCCACATTTGCTCGGAAGCTGCTCCAGCTGTAGCCGCTGCAGCTTGGGGTAATTTTTGTGCAGCTACCCCTTTGCTTACCAAAAGTACTACAATCTCATTGGCTTCTCTGCCAGGGAGACCATGTACAATCAAAGACCTACTGTTGCAGCTCGTGCAACAGAACAACGTCATTAGAAAGAAAAAGCAAAAAGAAATAGATCGACGAACCATAATCCACGCACACCTTTTTATTCACCATAACAAAAGGGGGGATTAGTGCCAATCGCGAACGTAAAATGATAATCTTTGTCCTCTTTTTCTTCAAGTTGCGATATTAAAAAATGATTTCATACACATCTCTCAGCAACGTGTTCGAATTATCAAAGGGTTATTTTTTTGAAAACAGGATGGGGACTCTCTATTTTGTATGATATTTTTCAGAGTTTTGTTCCCGAGTTTTTATGAAGTTATCAACTTGAGGTGCGATGAGTATGGGGTTCTCGGATTCCCTCTTTTTTAATTCTTAATGAAAATCTTTGACACTAGTTTTAAGTATTAGAAAAGCAGAAGTTATTAAGATAGCTAGTTAAAAACATTTTTTATTAGAAATAAAGCATTGTTGCGGATATAATTATCTGCCTTAAAACAAGGTGGCTTATGAAAATGTACGAAACACGATTTGATTTTTTGGAGGCAAATAAATATTTCCCACTCATAGTGGACGCCTTTCAATCTACTCGACTGTATGCTTCTACTGAAGATTCCACTAGTTTGGCAGAAGAGGAGTATGCGAGTCCACTTAGTGACGCACTTCTTGTCTGGTTTAACAAAGACGGTACAAATTCCCCTTGCAAAATAACAATTGCCTATATCTGTGATGGAATACTAAAGACTATCCCCCTTGTAAGTGTGTTTTACGGTATAGGACGACTTTGTGCTGTATGGTTCGTCAAAGGTTGCTCAGGCTCTGCCTTTACCAAAATCTATCATACATTTGTTGGCGTTTTAGAAATTCTTGGTTTAGGCATCATTATCCTAGCTTTAAGAATTCTTGTTACCTTGCTTACCTTGCTCTTCCTTGGCTGTATGTTTATAAAAAGTCACCTCAACATTAAATGTTGTAGATAGCAAAGATTATCGTTTTAGCTTTTTTTCTGAGTCTTTCTCCAAGATAGAAAATCATACTTTTCCCACAAAGACTTTAGTGAAGTAGCTTTACAGGAATGCAAAGATTTTGTAAAGACTGAGATTTTTTTGGCTGCCTTCCTCTATAGCGAATCACTCATCTTGCTGTGACTCTTAAAAATAAGCTCGCATCTCCAGAATCAGTTCCTCTACATGTAGGGGAGTTCAGCTTTAAGGAAGCAGGAGGTGTTATCTATTAAATATCAATAGTTGATTTTTATTAATAAAAACATTATAAAGGATATAATTTTCATTACATTTTATTAAAAATGAGGAAAAGTATGCTTATAAAAAGATATGAAACGGCTGACGAATTTTTTGATGCAACTGCAAATTTCCCCTCAATACAGTGCGGGTATCAATTTGTTCGATCGCGTGAAGGCTCTATTTGTGTATTACCAAGTTTTGACTTATCTCTTGTGATCCTTTCGGTACCCGAAGACGTCTCGTGTTCACCTCTCAAAGCAACAGCTTTTACGATCATTACTCGTGTAATAGAGAGTATCCCCATTGTAGCTGCATTTTACGGTATAGGACGACTTTGTGCTGTGTGGTGCGTCAAAGGTTTCCCAGGCTCTACCTTTACGAAAATCTATCATACATTTGTTGCCGCTTTACAAATTCTTGGTTTAGGGATCATTACGCTAATTTTAAGAATTCTTTTTACTGTGTTTACCCTTCCGATAATCTTTTGCTGGCTACGTTTTGCTCCAGATCAACTTGAGGATGATACTTTCAACAATGATACTTTCAACGAAGGTATTATTGCCAACAACGCCGTCTTTCCTTAATAGAAAGGCGTTTAAAGCTGCACAAGCAAGTCGCTATTTTTAAAGAGGGGGCCCTTGTTCTTGTCGCCTTATCGAAATGAGGAGATCAAAATTGTTTGCGAACCTTTCTTTTGATTAGACTAGCTTTGAATACAGGAAGATAGAGGCGGTTTGATTTTGTGTTATTCAGACTTCTCTTTAATAAGGTCGGGACACGAGGAAACCCCCTCTCGGGTTTTGGCATCCATGGTTCCTTCCTGTTTATCGAGCCTTCCTATTTAGGTATTTTTCATGGTTTCAGTTGTGGCTGCTGGCTATATGGTTTGAAACATGCGTAGGATCCGCTGCACTGCAAAATTTCGCATACGTTCATAGGTTTTTAAAGTTCTTGGTTTAGGAATCATTATGCTAGCTTTAAGAATTCTTGTTAGTCTTTTTCTCTTTCCGATAATCTTTTGCTGTCAACGTTTTGCTGCGAATCGATCAAGTACTCCAGCCACCGTCCCCGTTCCTTAACAGAAAGGGGTTTAAAGCTGCACAAGCAAGTCGCTATTTTTAAAGAGGGGGCCGTTGTTCTTGTCGCCTTATCGAAATGAGGAGATCAAAATTGTTTGCGAACTTTTCTTTTGATTAGACTAGCTTTGAATACAGGAAGATAGAGGTGATTTGATCTTGTGTTATTCAGACTTCTCTTTAATAAGGTCGGGACGAGGAAACCCTCTCTCGGTTTTGGCATCCATGGTTCCGTCCTGTTTATCGAGCCTTCTTATTTAAGTATTTTTCATGGTTTCGGTTGGCTGCTGGCTATATGGTTTGAAACATGCGTAGGATCGGCTGCACTGCAAAATTTCCCATACGTTCATAGGTTTTTAAAGTTCTTAGTTTGGGAATTGTTATAGCAGCCTTAAGAATTCAGATACCGTCTCTTTTGATGCCATTTCTAACTTTTGGGTTGTGCCTGCTGCTTGTATAGAGAACAGCATCTCATCTGATCAAAATATGACAAATCATCGAAGATAGTTGGTTTGGTAACTGGTTCTTAGATATATGAATCGTATAAAGATGAGCTTTTGTGAGCACTACCGTGCTTTTCTAAGCTGATGCTTTCTCTTGTATAGAAGTTAACACCATATCAGCATTAAAACTAGATCGTACAAAAGGTCCTGCATAGACAAAAAGACCCATAGCTTCTCCGATTCGGCGGTAATAATCAAAAGTCTCTGGAGTCACGTAACTTTTGACGGGGATATGCCTACGGGAAGGACGTAAGTATTGGCCTATAGTAACAATACGAACTCCTACTGACGCTAGATCTTTGAGAGTCTGCTTGACTTCTCCTTCAGTTTCGCCTAATCCTACCATGATACCAGATTTAATTTTAAGATTAGGGAGGTAGTTTGCGGCCTGTTCTAACATGAACATAGACCTGGTGTAAGTGGCTTTATGCCTTACTAGAGGCGAGAGCCTCTCTATAGTTTCGACATTGTGATTATAAATAGTAATATTAGAATTCAAAAGGGTGTGCAGAGCAGAAACATTACCTTGAAAATCAGAAGCAAGAACTTCTATAGAAGCTTGAGGAAGTTCTTCGTGTAACTTTTGAATGATGTTGACTAAACCCTGTGCACCCCCATCTTTAAGGTCGTCGCGAGCTACCATCGTGATCACAATATGTTTCAAATTCATCTCTTTAGCTGAAGAAGCAATACGCTCGGGTTCTGTAGGATCTAAGGATGGGGGGCATTTAGAATACCCAATATTACAAAAACCGCAGCGCCGGGTACAGGTATCGCCAAGAGCTAGGTATGTGGCGGTTTTACGAGACCAACATTCGGCTCTATTAGGGCAGAGGGCTTCTTCGCATACTGTCGGCATTCCTGATCGTTTTATTGTAGCATCCGTAGAGTGAAATACAGAACCTTGTGGCAAAGGTCTTTGTAACCATTTAGGAAAGCGCTCGGGGAGTTTTTTTCGAACGACAGTTTCGTCTGTATTTGAATTTGTCCTAGATTTCATGACTTAGGAGGAAGGTGTAAAGGGTGGTTTGTAGCAAGTAAAGCGCCTTCGGCCCAAACTTCAGAGAGTGTTGGATGGGCATGAATTGTTTCATATACGCAAGGTAAAGTGAGCTCGTTGCGGATTGCTAAGGTCATCTCTCCAATTAATGATGAGGCATGGGGTCCTATGACATAAGCTCCGAGTATCTGCTGGGTATTTTCATGACTCACAATGGCAGCAAAACCATCAGCTTCTCCCAAAGCAACAGCTTTTCCAATTGCTTTAAAAGGAAATTTCGTTAGCTTTGCGGGGAGATTTTGTTGTTTGGCTGCTTGTAAAGATAGACCTACCATAGCAACTTCTGGCTGGGTAAAGATTACAGAAGGTACGGCCGAATAATCCATGATTTCGTTATATCCAGAAGCATTTTTCCCAGCAATCATGCCTTGGTGGGAAGCTACATGAGCGAGTAACCACTTTCCTGTGATGTCCCCAATAGCATAGATATTTGGAACATTGGTGCGCATCGTTTCATCAACAGGAATCACACCACGATCATCCCGGATAACTCCAGCATTATCAAGGCCTATACTCGCCGTATTAAATTGTCGACCAATAGCCACCAAGACGTAATCAAACGCTTCCACTTGACCATTGACAGTAATATGAACGTGATTTTGAGTTTCCTCCATTAGAGAGATAGAGGCTTTTGTAAGAATCCTAATTCCTTGTTTGGTAAATTTATCGGTTACAGCTTTAGAAACTTCTGTATTGTTAACTTCCAGAATATGATCCAGAGCTTCTATGATAGTAATCTCAACTTCTAAAGTGTGGAATAGAGAAGCAAATTCACAGCCGATAACGCCACCACCAATAATGGCAAGCTTTTTGGGGAGAGTCGCAAGATCTAAGATCCCTGTGGAACTTAAAATTCTAGATGAGAAGGGAACCCCTGGGAAAGGACGTGGTTCCGATCCTGTAGCTAGGATAATCTGTTTAGTTTTGACTAGGGTAGTGTCTTGGCCAACAACTTTAACTTCTGTGGACGATGCTAGAGATCCTCTTCCTTTTAAGACAGTGATCTTGTTACTCTGGATTAATCCTTCTAAGCCTTGGCGGATCCCTTGGATGACAGTATTTTTTCTTTTTGTCATAGCGGGATAGTTGATTGTATAACCATCGATATGGATGCCGAACTGTTCTGCATGCTTAATTTGAGAAACAACATTTGCTCCAGCAATGAGTGCTTTTGAAGGAATGCATCCGCGATTTAAGCAGGTTCCTCCAGCTTGGTTTTCTTCAATAAGAGTAGTCCGCAGTCCTGATTGTGCAGCAGTGATTGCGGCAACATAGCCTCCAGGTCCCGCACCAATAACAACACAGTCAAACTCTTGGGTCATAGTTTCATTCTCACTTTATTCAGGATTCCAAAAAGAACCACCTTCATAAATGCATGCATCTTATTAAGAAGAGGAACTTATCCTTATTTTAGACTTAAAGATTAATTTTCAGCATTGCTTTTTTCTGCGCTGGTTCTACGTTGAACCCTGGACCTATATCCAGAAAAAGCTAAAATGAACTTAGTAAATATTGTTTTCTTTTTTAATATCCAGAAGTATACTTGCGGTAATGGCATTTTAGCGACAAAGGAGTCGTGATTCATAATTGATGAGAACGTCTTCATTTTAGAACAGGCTCTTTAAATGCACAAGTTTATGGGCAGAATGCCATAACTTAACCCCACAGAGGGCATAGTTGATAGCAATTGATGAGGAAGAATGTATTTTCCCTCATGATCATGAAGAAAGTGAAAGATGCCTATGCCATTTGCTAAAGAGACAGAAATGCAGCGGACGTGTTGGAAGTGTGAGGGGAGTGTATCTATGCACGTGCCTCAGTGCCCCTATTGCAGTGCCTTTCTTCAAGATCCCCCAGTATCTTCAGGAGGGTTTTCTTCTTGCCATATTTCCTTCCCAGAAGGAGCCTCTAAAGAAGAAGCCGAAGATTTATTCGCGGTCTCTTCAGAAGATTGGGAAGCTGTTCTTGGTGATCAGAATCATGCCCAGGAAACTAATAAACAAGCAATTTCCGATTGGACATGGCTACAGTCTTGGCCTATTGCAGCCTTATTTTTAGGTATAGGTTTATTGGCATTTGCCTTTCTTATTCTTCTTTTTTCTACAGATAGCGGACTGGTTTTAACTTGGCCTAAAAATCGAGCCTATGCTTACGGTATAGTGGGTGCTTTAGTCACCTATCGTGGGTATCGTAAGCTTTCTCCTTAATCACAACTAAACATGTAGCCTCTAGTTAAGAATCCTCAATAGGTATCGAATTAGGAGTTTCATCTTCTGAGAGAGGATCTTCGTCTGTAGTTCCGCGCTCGTCTTTATAAGATAGTATTGTTAGGAGATCTTCTCGATTCAACATGTGTAGGATATTAGAATCTTGAGAGGCGATTACTTTGTCCAATAGGCGAATTTTTTTCTCAATTAAATAATGGATTCGTTCTTCGAGTGTGTCTTCAGTAATAAGCTTATAGATAAAGACGGTATTTTTCTGGCCAATCCGGTGCACACGGTCTAGGGCTTGGTTTTCTTTGGCAGGATTCCACCAGCGATCATACATAATCACCACATTGCCCGCAGTCAGGTTAATTCCTGTTCCTGCCGCAAGTAGCGACCCAACAAACACTTGACACTTAGGATCTGTAGTAAATGTTTCAATTTCTTCCTTCCGATTCAGAGATTTTCCTTGAATCGAAGCGTACTTCACACCAATTTCTTCAAGATAGAGGGTAATGATGCGAATCATATGGATATATTGTGAGAAGACCACAACTTTGTATCCAGCATTTAAAGATTCTTTAAGGAGTTTGATGAAAGCATTCCATTTTCCGGATTCATAGTTTTTATATTGATCTGGTTCTTTGAAAAAGACTGCGGGGTGATCACAAATCTGCTTAAGATGGTTTAGGAGAGCAAAAATATGTAGAAAATTCGTAGGGGGTTCTTCAGGGACTTCAAGCTGTTGAATATGACTTTTTTCTCTTTGCAAGGTCGCCATGTATAACTTTTCTTGATCTGGAGATAACGAACAAGCAATGATAGATTCCACTTTATCAGGAAGCTCAGGAAGTACCAGTTTTTTTGTCCGTCTAAGGATAAAAGGGCGCGTGAGCTTTAATAAAAGATCTTGGGAAGGGATAATCTCTTCCAACTCTTCAGAAGAACATCGTTTAGTAAATAGCTTTTTGAATAAAGTATCAGAGGGAAGATAGTTTGGTAAGATAATGTCCAAAAGTCCTTTAAACTCGAGTAGATTATTCTCTATTGGAGTTCCTGTAAGGCCTAGCTTCATCTGAGCGTCTATCCGACAGAGAATTTTATGAATTTGGCTACTCTTGTTTTTAGCCATGTGGATCTCATCGAAGACGACAATGGTGAACGCTATTTTGTAAAACTTATCGTAATTTTGTCTTAGCGTTCCGTAAGAAGTTAGCAAAATGTCCGCAGGAGGTAGGAAATTCGGTTTGTTTGGCCCGTGAAAGGCAAAAATGCTCACGCCAGGAAGATGATTACTTAGAATATGCTCCCAATGTGGCAATACACTTGTTGGGCATACAATTAAAAATTTAGGGCGAGCCGAGGGTTGTGATGACTGAAATACGATATCGAGTAAAGCTGTAGCTTGATGTGTCTTCCCTAATCCCATTTCGTCACAGAGAAGCCCTGAGAGTCTGTGATTGTATAAGAACCATAGCCAGAGTAAGCCACTGTTTTGATAGGGGCGGAGTTGATGGTCTGAAGAAAAGAGATTTTGTGGAATCGGAGGTAAACATGCTGCTTTTAACTGTGAGAAAAATTGCAAATCTTCAGGACTCGCTAAAGTATCATCGGTTACTGATAGTGGAGCTAGAGCATCTAATTTGAAGATGTCGGTAATATTCGCTATGATAATGCTCTCAGCGATCACACATTTCTGTGCAGATAGGAATTGTTGTAAAAATTGAAACAGGTTTTGTTTCAGATCTAAAAAGCCAGCTTGTGTAAATAGGTAGGTATGTTTGCTTTTCAAGCCTTGTAAAGCAATTCCTATCGGAATAGATCCAAGGTTTGTCTTCAGATCCAATTGCAAATGGAGAGGAGAGGCGGGGTGGGGCCGGTGAATAGACTGAATAATTAATTCATAACTTTCTGGGGGACGTGTCTGCGGATCTGGAAATAAAATGCGATCATGCTGCGCATATTGTGCAAGAAACTGCGGAACATTTTCAGGTGGGACTACTCTAGGTAGAGAACATAGCCCTTGTAGAGGCGTAGGAATCAAAGAGAATCCTATATTTTCACGATATAGGAATACACCAAAAAGCCGACAATGGCTTTCCTCTATACCAACAAGAATCGGCTTGAGATCGAGTCCTTTTCCACGAGATTGCCTGTGAACTTCGATAAGAAGGTCTTTTAAATTCGGGGAAGATGAAAAAAAATTTGGGAGACGTCGTAGTGCTGCATCATTCTTTATAATGAAGGCGGGGATATCTTGGGGTTCTACAATGAGTCCATCTTGAATAGGCAAATCGTTTTTCTTCTGCAGAAAGAAACCTTGATTTGTGTAGTAGGTCCATGTGCCGAAACGTATTTCTGTAGAGGAGGGATCGCCGACATCATAGTGAAATAATAAAACCCCTTGTTCTGTAACATTATAAATAAGATGACCTTGCGGGCGTTCATGTATAAATGTTTGGAATCCAGGCTCTTGAATTAGATGCCCCATTTCATAGAGGAAGTCTTCAACTTGTTCAGACTTAATTATAAACGACTGTTTTGGAGATAGCATACCCGAGACTTGCATCAAACCTTTGGTAGGGCTGTAACAATAGTTTGGGTAAATCAGACTTCCGTTGTCTAAATCTCCAGGATTTGTGAGATAAGCGGAAAATGTGAATGAGGCATCGCGTAGAAGGTGGATATCATAGTGTAAGGGGTGTTCTACGGAATTGTAACAGAGCAGGGGAAGTAGCTGATTTTTAACTTCAGGATTGAGCAAAGGAATGGCATAAATGGGGAGAGCAATTTCTTGAGGGGCTGCTACCAGTTCGTGTGTTCTTGCAACATATCCTACAGAACCTATTTTAGTAATAGGATGATCTGTAGAGTCTTTTTTACTGATTAGAGGATGTAATATGAAATTGACTTTAGCTTCCTCTGGGGAGACCGTGACGTTTGTGATGCTAATGTTGTGATGTACGTTTTTTAAAGATGTACGGGCCAGTTCAAGCTTAGGAAATATTGCTTCTAATGTAGGAAAATCTAGAATTTCTGCTTTAAAAACAAGACCTTTCCATTGGAGAGAAAAATGAGAAGGGAAGCCCTGAGAATTTTCTCCTACTGTAAGCTCAGCTCCTTCTTCATTTAAGAAAAAGAGTTTTTTCGCAGCGCGATAGAGATTGGACTGTGAGAAAGTTTTCTTTGTAAATACCGTAGGTTCTTCAGAAGCATGAATGATACGGAGCCACTCTTGGAACACCTCTTCCGAAAGACATCCTATTTCTAAGGTAATATGAGGACATTCGAGAGTATAGACCATCTTTCCTTGAGCCTGTAATGAAATGGACTCTAGAAAAAAGTGAGAAAAGACTGCATACCAAAACGAATGACGGAATTTGTGGTGTAAGGGGCGTAATCCTAAAGCGTCGTAGACGGCAAAATATGCTGTCATAAGGTGCGAACAACACTCACCATCAGGACAACTACAAGAAGCAAACGTTAACCTATCAATGTCTTGAAGCTTTAAAGTGCTTAACCAATAGCCCTCTGGAGCATCTTCATCAGGAATACGTATCGTGTAATTATCCTCAGAAAAGTCTACAATAATCTCCTGACGGTGCTTAAGGAGATACTGCATTGCATCCTGTCGAAAGATGGCTAATGCTTCTAACACCATAATATTATGCTAACAACCCTTTACTGTTTTAATTTACTAATTTTAGAACAATTGTAAGAGAGAGGGTTAAATAAAACAAGACTGCGGAGTAACGGAAGTTCCATAACTTGTAGGCAATGTTGCCACAAGCCAATGCAATTAAAGCTGGATAGCTAAGTTGTAGCAAAGGCAAGAGCAGGTGGCTTATGGTTTCAAAATTTAAAATAGAAATGAAATATGTAGGGATTAGAGTGCAAATTACGGCTGTGGCGTAGTTTAATTTCTTAAAGGAAACTACGCGAGCTAGAAAGTCGGCAACAATACCTACTAAAGCAATTTCTGTTGTTAGACACGCAATAAAGACACTTACTCCTGTAAGAATGCTATTTGGCCCCAGTGCAATAGCGGAGATCCTTCCAAGAATATGACCTTTACTTACATTCACAAGTAAGCTGGCATGACGTGCGGCAGATAAAACAAATCCAAGATAGGTGCATCCTAATAAGATGGCAGCAAGCAAGAACCCTAAAACTAAGGAACGTTTATTTTTTTTACTAATCCCTTGGAAATTGAGAGGGACTTCTTCAGCTGTAGGATGCTTCTCTTCAGCCATAAGCTGACGTAAAGAGATCAAAACGATGGAGCAGAAGAAAAACGCTGCAAGTAAATCCATAGTATTGAAACCTTCAATGAATCCTGCAAACCAAGCTTGAGATCTGTCTGGACTAAACTCTTGAATCATGGGGTGTTCGGGAATAATAAAACTACGGATGATCACCCAAAGTAAGGTAACCAACATAACAGGGAAAAATACAGAGCCCAGCCACTGAATTAAGCGGCTTAGCTTGCATGAAAAGAGATAGATAAGTACACAGCAAATCCCACTAAAAATAGGCAGAGAAGGAATGAGTGCGCTCTTAGACTCAGATAGTGAAATCAATGTAGCATGAGATACCGCAATGGCTCGCGGAATTCCCCCAAAGGGACCAATCAGAAGTAGAATGGCTACAATAAAAATCATTCCAGGAATTCTTCCTATAGAGAAAAAGAATTTCTGATAGTCCCCAGAATAGAACAACATGCTGACCAAACCTAGAAGAGGAACGCATACAGCGGTAAGCATCATGCCAAAATAGGCAAACCAGGGATGAGCATTATAGTGGAATCCGAGGGCTAGGGGAAAGACAATATTGCCAGCTCCAAAGAACATAGCGAAAATAGATCCTCCAATAGACCAAATGGACAAATTTTTTTTATTATTGGTTTTATCAGGTGTGTTTTTTTTCATTTTTTAAATAAAGTCGTGATAGTAAAGTGCTGAGTGAATTAGTTTAAAGAATTATTATCTTAGAAATCAAACGATTTTGAGTGGCAGTCAGTTTTTATTATACTGCGAGACAAAAGGGAAAGTTAGGACCTCTTAAGAAGTTTGCAACTCTAAATTTATATAATTTTTTATAACAAAGCGGTTTTCTACGTACGAGTGCTAAGCGCCTCTTTTTGCAAGAAACGAACATATAGGGCAATTGTGAATTTTATGGTTTAAAGCAGGACAATATTGTCGTGCATAGTAGATGAGTTGCAGATGCAGTTTTGGTGAATTATCGTTCCCAAAAAAGCGAACCAGATCTTTTTCGGCAGCCGAAGGGCTTTTCTTATCAGAAATTTTCCATCGCTGCGCTAAACGCAAAATGTGAGTGTCCACAGGGAATGTAGATTTTCCGTAGGCGATGCCAAGAAAAACCGAAGCTGTTTTTCTGCCGACTCCTGGAAGTTGTGTGAGAAGAGCCATCTCATTAGGAGGTTCTCCATAAAAATCGTTCACTAAAAATTGAGACAATTCATAAATATAGGCGGCTTTTCTCTCTCCAAGACCGCAAGGGGCAATTAGCTTGTAAAGCCTTTCTGGAGGCAAATTTAAAATAGATTGTGCGTCTGGAGCTTCTGAAAAGAGTTGAGGAGTGACAGAATTTACCGCTTTGTCCGTAGAATTTCCAGATAAGAGAATAGCAATCAGGAGTTGGAAAGGCGTAGACCATCCTTTTAGAGATGGTTTTGGGTTGGGAAATAGCGAGTTTAGTGTCGTGAGAATAAATTTTTTCATGGGGAACTATTTTCCAATACAAAATTTACTAAAAATTTCCCCTAAAATAGTTTCAGTAACTTCTTTCCCTGAAAGAGTCCCGATAGATTGAAGGGCCTGCCTTAAATCTAAAGCAGTGATTTCTGGAGGTTGGAGATGTAGGTTTTTCTGCGCTTCTCCCAGATATTGAGCAACTTCTTGTAAAATAGTGTGATGGCGAGAAGCAACTAAGAAAACTTTAGAGGTTTTCCCTGCCTCTTGTTTTTGCATCCATTGGCCTAAAGCTTGTTTAACTTCAGCAAGCCCTTCTCCAGTTTTTGCTGAGACTGCAAATTGAGGGAGCGAGGTGTCTAGGAATCGAGGGGGATTGAGATCGGCTTTATTCCATAAAAGGAACGAAGGCTTGGCAAAAAGAATTTTAGGAAGCTCTGCTGGAGGCCGAGTAGCATCTAATACCCAAAGGATCCCTTCTGCTTCTTCCATAGCAGAAAGAGCTCTTTCAATGCCCTCTCTTTCGATATCGTTGTGTGTTGTTCTTTGCCCTGCTGTATCCATCAGCCAGATGCGCTTGCCTTGCAAAAGCCACTGTTCCTCTAAGATATCACGTGTGGTTCCAGGAATATGATTCACGATAGCACGATTTTTTTGAAGGAATGCATTGAGTAGAGAGGATTTCCCTACGTTAGGTTCGCCTGCGAGAATCAAACTTGTGCCTTGAGCGAGTCTTTGTCCCTCATCAAAACTGGAAATGAAATCCACGACAATATTCAGAGCACTTTGAATCTTTTCCTGAGGGACAATGAGTTCTGGCTGTGCTTCTTCAGGAAAGTCGCCCAAGACTTCCAGAAAAGCTAGTGCTTCGATAATCAACGTGTGCACTTCTTGAATTTTTTTAGAAAAATTTCCTTGAAAATGACTCTGAGCAATCCGAAACGCATCTACATTTTCCGCAACAATGAGATTTTGAATAGCCTC
Source organism: Candidatus Chlamydia corallus (assembly GCF_002817655.1). Classification (NCBI taxonomy): domain Bacteria; kingdom Pseudomonadati; phylum Chlamydiota; class Chlamydiia; order Chlamydiales; family Chlamydiaceae; genus Chlamydia; species Candidatus Chlamydia corallus. The sequence continues at coordinate 502,680 of NZ_NWQK01000001.1, read as the reverse complement.
TGCTTGAACGAGATCGATTTTTCCATTTAGAAAAGCTCGTTGAGAGAATTCTCCAGGTAGCGCGGGACGGGCGCCCGAAGCAATTAAAGCGTCTAAAATTTGGGAACAGGCAAAAAACCCTCCATGACACTGAAATTCGACCACATCTTCTCCAGTGAAAGATCGAGGAGCACGCATAAGGAGGAGAAGGGCTTGATCGATTAAGATTCCTTCAAAAATCACTTGTCCAAGATGTAGGGTATGAGAAGCAAAATCAGGCACGGATCCAGAAAAAATACGATCGGCAATAACAATCGCTTGTGAGCCAGAAAGCCGTACAACAGCAATACTTCCTTCTCCTGGAGGCGTGGCAATGGCAGCAATAGTATCGTGCTTTAGCATAAAAATAGAAAGGTTAAAGAAACTTTGGGATAGAATACCAAGTTTTAGATTAAAGAGGTGAAAGGTGTTTTGATGAATATGAAGGCTAATTCAATTGGCATATTTTCATTAATCTTTTTATAATTTCTTTTTACCGTTTCTAGAGGTCTTGTGCAGAAGCCCCAATATATTGATAGACTTACCAAAAAAAAAGTAATAGAACCTATATTTTATGAAAAAACAATGTTGTTCCTATACAACTCTAAATTAGGCAAAAAACTCTCAGTATTTCTATCAACACACCCTATATTTTCTCGAATTTATGGCTGGCTTCAAAGGTGCTCGTGGACACGTCGACAAATTCGCCCCTTCATGACCCGATATAAAATTTCTGAAAAAGAATTAACAAAACCTGTTTGCGAATTCACCTCCTTCAACGATTTTTTTACCCGGAAGTTGAAATCCAAAGCTCGCCCCATTGTTGACGGGAATGAGGTGTGCATCACCCCTGTCGATGGACGTTACCTTGTCTATCGTAATGCTTCGGAATTCGATGAATTTATTGTTAAATCAAAATCCTTTTCATTACCTAAGCTTTTAGGAGATCATGAATTAACAAAGTTATATGCTCATGGCAGTATTATTTTTGCTCGCCTTGCTCCCTTTGATTATCATCGATTCCATTTTCCCTGTGATTGCATCCCTCAAAAGACTCGTTATGTGAATGGAGCGCTTTTCTCAGTTCATCCTTTAGCTGTTAAAGACAATTTCATTTTATTTTGTGAAAATAAACGCACTGTTACTGTTCTTGAAACAGAGCGGTTCGGCAACATTCTCTATTTAGAAGTTGGAGCTCTTAATGTAGGCTCCATTGTACAAACATTCTCTCCAAACAAAACCTATGCTAAAGGGTCAGAGAAGGGCTTTTTTGCTTTTGGTGGCTCTACAGTAATCTTGCTCTTTTTGCCTAACGCTATACGATTCGATAATGATCTTTTGAAGAATTCCCGTATGGGTTTTGAAACCCGCTGTCTTATGGGACAGTCGTTAGGCAGGTCTCAGAGAGAAGAAAGTTAGAGACTTTAAAGACTTTTTTTGGTATTGCAAAGAGAGATAAAAGTCAAAAATGGCGAATTATGTGGTTGGTCATCTTGTGGGCACTAGCTGCAAGTTTAACAATAGCGCTAGTTGCTAAAGGTTATTATCGCTTTGTTCATTTTCGTCGTTATGCTGCGCAAGTTATACGAGAGGTACGCCTAAGTATGGAGCTCAAAGAATGGGCGCTTGCCGAACAACAACTTTTGCCCATTTTAAAAAAACGATCCTATCGAAGGCAGTGTTTATTTGAGTATATGCGTATTCTACGCAAGATGCAACGTTTTGAGGAATCCGAAAAGTTGCTTGCTGAAGCGCAGAAATTAGGATTAAACGGGCCACACTTTTTCTTAGAAATTGCTTATAAAGCCTACAGATTTGGGGCTTTTAAAGAATGTTCGCAAGCCTTTGCTGCCGTTCCTAAAGACTTATTCGAGGAAGAGGATGCTGCAAAATATGCTTCAGCTCTTGTACACTTAGGTTATTTAGACGCTGCCTGTAGTTTGATTGAGCCATGGATTTCCCCCCTGTCTCACCAAGAGACTTTTGTGACTATGGGGCATATTTATTTCACTTCCAAGCGTTATCAAGACGCTATAGATTTTTATAATCGCGCCAATGCTTTGGGAACCTGTCCTGTTGAGGTGACCTATAATCTAGCACAAGCGTATCGGATTACCTCAAACTATGCGCAAGCAGGCAAATTATTCCGTAAACTCTTGTCACATGCTCTCTACAAAGAAGAAGCTTTATTTAATATCGGGCTTTGTGAACAAAAACTGGGGAGACCAGGAAAAGCTTTACTCATCTATCAAAGCAGCAATCTTTGGTCTCATGGGGATGCTTTACTGATGAAATATGCAGCTTTGGCAGCTATGGAGCAACGAGATTATCCATTAGCAGAGCGCTGCTGGGAGTTGGCTTTACGCTGTTCCACATTTGCTAAAGATTACAAATGCGGGCTAGGCTATGGTTTTAGCTTGTGTCGATTACGTAAATATGGAGATGCAGAACGTGTATATTGCAATGTGATTCAAAATTTCCCTGAATGTTTGACTGCTTACAAGGCTTTGGCTTGGCTTTGTGGAGTTGGATATGCAACCATACTTTCTTCAGAAGAAGGGTTGATGTACGCAAAAAAGGCCGTGGAAATCGATCATAATTGTGCAACTTTAGAGTTGTTAAGTGCATGTGAAGCGCGTTGTGGCAATTTTGATGCCGCTTATGAAATTCAATCTTTTCTTTCTTCTCGAGATATCTCTTTGCAAGAGAAGCAACGACGCTCACAGATTTTGCGAATTTTACGTAAAAAACTACCTCTCAATGATCATCATATTGTGGAAGTGGATGCTCTGCTTGCCGCGTAACTCTGGATTTTTCAAATTTTTTATTCTATGGGCGACAAAGTCATGGTTGCTCGAAGATAAGAAGAAGCAGAAATCAGCTTCTTGGGAACTTTTATTCGTTTTATTAAGTAAAATCAAGTATGGTGTTGGGAAACGTTCTCGTAAAAGATGGTATTCTAGTAATTACAGTGAATTAAACGACATATGTTAGGTTTTCTTAAGCGCTTCTTTGGCTCCTCTCAAGAGCGTACTTTAAAAAAATTTCAAAAACTTGTGGATAAGGTGAACATTTATGATGAAATGCTCACACCCTTATCTGATGATGAATTGCGTAATAAGACTGCAGAATTAAAGCAGCGGTATCGTGATGGAGAGTCTCTTGATCACATGCTTCCTGAAGCTTATGGTGTCGTGAAAAACGTCTGTCGACGTTTAACTGGCACCCCAGTCGAAGTCTCAGGATATCATCAAAGATGGGATATGGTTCCTTATGATGTTCAGATTTTAGGGGCCATTGCTATGCACAAAGGATTTATTACAGAGATGCAGACGGGAGAAGGGAAAACTCTTACTGCAGTTATGCCCCTGTATTTAAATGCTTTGACAGGTAGGCCAGTACATTTAGTTACTGTTAACGACTACCTTGCCCAGCGAGATTGTGAATGGGTAGGATCGGTATTGCGTTGGCTAGGACTTACCACTGGGGTTTTGGTGTCAGGAACTCTTTTAGAAAAGCGCAAGCAAATTTATCAATGTGATGTTGTCTATGGTACAGCATCTGAGTTTGGTTTTGATTATTTGAGAGATAATTCTATAGCTACTCGTATTGAAGAGCAGGTAGGTAGAGAACATTACTTTGCTATCATTGATGAGGTTGACTCGATATTGATAGATGAAGCTAGAACACCCTTAATTATCTCGGGTCCTGGAGAGAGACATAACCCTGTCTATTTTGAGCTCAAAGAAAAAGTCGCGAATCTTGTTTATTTGCAAAAAGAGCTTTGTAGTCGTATTGCTTTGGAAGCTCGTCGAGGTTTGGACAGCTTTTTGGATGCTGATGTTCTTCCTAAAGACAAAAAAGTTCTTGAAGGCATTTCTGAATTTTGCCGTAGCCTCTGGTTAGTAAGCAAGGGAATGCCTTTGAATCGTGTTTTACGTCGTGTACGTGAGCACCCTGATCTTCGTGCTATGATCGATAAGTGGGATGTTTATTATCATGCTGAGCAGAATAAAGAAGAGAGCTTAGAGCGTCTTTCAGAGCTCTACATTATTGTTGATGAGCATAACAATGATTTTGAGCTCACAGATAAAGGCATGCAGCAGTGGGTTGAATATGCTGGAGGCTCTACCGAAGACTTTGTGATGATGGATATGGGGCATGAATACGCTCTTATAGAAAGCGATGAGACTCTATCACCTACGGATAAGATCAATAAAAAAATTGCAGTTTCTGAAGAAGATACTTTAAGAAAGTCTCGTGCCCATGGGTTACGACAATTATTACGGGCTCAGCTTCTGATGGAACGTGATGTAGACTATATTGTCCGTGAAGATCAGATTGTAATTATCGATGAACATACAGGACGTCCTCAACCTGGACGACGTTTTTCTGAAGGATTACATCAAGCTATCGAAGCTAAAGAACACGTCACTATCCGTAAGGAATCTCAGACACTTGCTACTGTTACTCTCCAAAATTTCTTCCGTCTATATGAGAAGCTTGCAGGCATGACAGGCACAGCTATTACGGAGTCGCGAGAGTTTAAAGAAATTTATAATCTTTATGTACTCCAAGTGCCCACATTCAAGCCTTGTTTACGTATAGATCACAATGACGAATTTTATATGACAGAGCGTGAAAAGTACCACGCTATTGTTAATGAGATTGCGACTACCCATGGGAAAGGGAATCCTATTCTTGTAGGTACAGAATCTGTAGAGGTTTCTGAAAAACTTTCTCGAATTTTGCGGCAGAATCGCATAGACCATACTGTATTGAATGCTAAGAATCATGCTCAAGAAGCAGAAATTATAGCAGGCGCAGGTAAATTAGGTGCTGTGACTGTAGCTACAAATATGGCAGGCCGAGGAACAGATATCAAATTGGATAATGAAGCTGTAATCGTTGGTGGTCTACATGTGATTGGTACCACGCGGCATCAATCGCGTCGGATTGATAGGCAGTTACGTGGGCGTTGTGCTCGTTTAGGAGATCCTGGATCTGCAAAATTCTTTTTATCTTTTGAAGATCGTCTAATGCGACTTTTCGCCTCTCCTAAATTGAATGCCCTGATTCGTCATTTCCGTCCTCCAGAAGGAGAAGCTATGTCGGATCCTATGTTTAATAAGCTCATAGAAACAGCGCAGAAGCGTGTAGAGGGGAGAAACTATACTATCCGTAAGCATACCCTAGAGTATGATGATGTGATGAATAAGCAAAGACAGGCGATATATGCTTTTCGTCATGATGTCTTACATGCTGAGCATGTCTTTGATCTTGCAAAAGAAATCCTATGTCATGTTTCTCTGATGGTAGCATCCTTGGTTATCAGCGATCGTCAGTTCAAAGGGTGGACGTTGGCAAATCTTCAGGAATGGATGAACTCTTCTTTCCCTATTGTCTTAAATATAGAGGAACTTAGACAGCTTAAAGATGTAGATTCTGTTGCTGAAAAGATCGCTGCGGAGCTTATTCAGGAGTTCCAGGTACGCTTTGAGCATATGATTGAAGGGCTTTCGAAAGCTGGGAGCAAAGAATTGGATGCATTGGCTATTTGTGAAGATGTCATTCGCTCTGTAATGGTCATGCATATTGATGAGGAGTGGCGTGTTCATCTTGTAGATATGGACTTGCTACGTAGTGAAGTTGGTTTACGTACTGTAGGGCAGAAAGATCCTTTATTAGAATTTAAACACGAATCTTTCCTACTGTTTGAGAGTTTGATTCGCGATATTCGTATTACGATTGCGCGGCATCTTTTCCGTCTTGAATTAACCATAGAGTCGAATAACCGCATAGACAATGTGATTCCTAGTGTAGCCACATCTTTCCATAGTAATGTTAATTATGGTCCCTTAGAGTTGACTGTAGTTACAGATTCTGAAGATCAAGATTAAGATAACCTAGAGGCTCTCTCCTCTAGGTGTATTTGTTCCAAAGTATTTCTTTTTTTCTTGATTTCTTTTAAATAAATTGCGTCCATTCTGACCAAGCCTGGTCATCATAATAACGAATCCAGAATTTCCTGCGATTGTTGGCAATGAGGAACTGGACACGGTGACTTCCTTTATCGCTTGTTATACATAAAAGAATGTGGTTCTGGTTCTCAGAGTCAAGGAGGAAATCTGTAGGAGCATTGAGTAGGGTATTTACATTTGTAATGAGGAGAGACTGTGTTTCTATGAGTTGATCACAGTCATACTCAGATTCTGAAATTGTCGTTAGTGCAGTACTAGACCAGGGCTTCCAGCTGTTTTTAATACAATATCTTGTATAGGCATAGTTATCTTCGCTTAAATAGAATTGATGTATAGTGTTTTTGAATACGGATTTACCAAGGACAATAAGAAGGTCTCCCTGATCTGTATTTTCTTCAACATACACTCCAGTTTCTTGATATTTATCTAATGAAATTGCTTCCTCAGAGTTATAAAGTAAGTCTTCGAAAATCTGATTGTGCTCTGGGTTTGGCGTATCGTATTGGTCATAGTTCATGACTATAAATCTCCAAGAAATAATTGATTTGTTTTTATTTTATTTTAATAATATCTTTTATTATTTTTTAACAAATTAATTCTTTCTTTTTGGTTTTTCTTTAAATTCTAAATCAAATGGTATTCCATATAAATTAAACGAAGATTTTAATGTATTTTTTAAATAATATTCATAATGCTTCGTTAATAACGATTTTGCGTTTATAAATAATAAAAATTGAAGGGGTGTTGTGGTTTTCTGAATTGCATAATAAATCCTCAATCTGCGTCCCTGCACCACTTGAGGATGATTTCTATGTAAAGCAGAAGCCAGAGTTTTATTTACTATTGGTGTGGGAACTTTATTTGATACTACGTGATACAGTTCATCAATGGCAGAGAAGATATTTGTAAGATTACGTTTAGTAGCAGCAGAGATACAAAGCATCTTAGCCTGTCCTAAATAGGGATCAGTAGATCGTAGATCTTTGCAGTAATGCTCCATGCGCACACCCTCAAGTAAGTCCCACTTGTTGATTAATATGATATGCGGTTTTTTTCGTTTGGAAATTAAAGAAAGAATGCGCTTTTCATATGAAGAAAGTTTTTGTGTAGCATCAATAACAAGAAGACAGATATCAGCACGAGAAATTGCTTTTTCAGTTCGCGATGAAGAGATCCATTCTATGGAATTCTTCACGCTTTTCATTTTCCTGAGACCTGCGGTATCAATAAAGAGATACTGACGGTCCTTATGAGAATATAGAATATCGATATTATCACGTGTAGTCCCAGGAGTATTATCAATAATACAACGCTCTTCATTAAGGAGACCATTAATAATGGAAGATTTTCCTACATTAGGGCGCCCGATTAGTGCTATTTTTAATATTTTAGAAGGTTGTTGATAAGAATCTGGGGCAACAAATGGTTCTTCAAAAGAGAAGTCCTCGGTAAATACTTCTGAAAAATCGGGCAACATTTTTGTGGGAGTTGTAGCCGAAAGGTTTTCTTGTTCATCGGCAAAAAGCTCCTCATTGTCTTGCTTTTCTTCCTGCTCATTGAGAGGTTCTGGGATGTTGGCTACTGACTTAATTTTTTGAAGAAGGGTGTCGATGTGTTTATCATGTGCTGTTGAGGTCGCTACAATGAAGGGAATTCCTAATTTATAGGTTTCATGAATTTGTAATTCGTCCTGACGACTATCTGCTTTATTGGCGATCAGGATTAGGGGTTTCTTTAGGGGCAGGAGTTGTTTGGCTAAGTGAGCATCTTCTTCGGTAATACCGCAGCGGATATCGATGACTAGTAACAGGATATCAGCTTCCTTAGCGCCAGCTAGGGCCTGCTTGTAGATATGCTTTTGGAAGTAATCTTCAGAATTGTGATCGACACCTCCAGTATCAATCACTTGAGCAGGAATGCCGAGAGCATGTGTTTCTCCGTATAGGCGATCCCGGGTTGTCCCTTCTTGAGAATTTACAATTGCTAAAGAGCGTTTACATAGACGATTGAAAAGTGATGATTTCCCTACATTCGGTCTTCCTAAAATGGCTATTCTTAGCATAATCGTCTCTTGATTTATTTTCTTCGGTAATTAAGGAGAAAATAATAGGAGTTAAAAAATTAAACCCAAAGAGATAAATTTCTAAGGGTTGTAAAGGAAAGGCCCTATTTAAACTAAGTTACTTCCAAAAGCCTTTTTCTTGTAAAAGCAATAAAATTTTTTCTTTGTCGAGGCATTCGTTTTCTATAGATAGAATCTCCGCTTCCCTGAGTAGATCTCCAAGAAGTCTCCCAGGGGCAATGCCCTTAGCCATCAGGTCGGGAGCTGAGACGACAGGGGAAGATGTTTTTATTCTTAGTATGAATTCCTCTAAGCGTGATTCCAGTTCTTGTACTCGAGAGATAAAGTGTTGTTGTCTGCTAGGGTCTTTTTGTAAAGCTGAGAAGAGTTCAAGAAATAAGGGTGCTGTTGGAGAAGCTAGGAAGTGAGCCCAAAATACACGGTTGCTGGATTGGTTTTGAAAATGGGGGAGTGCTTGGTACCAGGATTCTATTAATTTCAATTCTTTATTAGAAATTCGTAATCTTCCAAAAGCTACTGTTGCAGCTTCTTCACTTATCCCTTGGAATAGAGGCAGTAAAAAGAGAAGCTCGGGGAAATATGTTGGGTTGAACTGACGGGCAAATTCTATAGTTGTTCTTAAAAGACTGTAGGGAATCTCTTTTAGCTCAGGGAAAATAAAGATTAAAACTTTAAGTTTAAGTAGGAGAGAGAGGGCTGCATAAGGCTGTCTTGAAAGCATTTTTTTTAGCTCTTGCCAAATTCTCTCTGGTGATACGGAATTTACTAATGTTGGAGCTTCTTTGATAATGGCGCGTTCTGTCGTTGGATCTAGCGTGAAGCCAAGGGTAGAAGAAAAGCGTATGGCACGTAGGATACGAAGTTTATCTTCTGAGAATCTTAAGCGTGGGTGGCCTATAGCGCGAATGACTTTCTTTTCAATATCACGGGTTCCTTCGACAAAGTCAAAGACCTTGTCTTCAAAAGGATCGTAGTACATACCGTTGACGGTGAAATCTCTTCGGAGGGCATCTTCTCGCATAGAAGAAAATATAATGCGATCAGGATGTCGTCCATCTTTGTATTCTCCATCAGAGCGGAAGGTAGCAACTTCAAATAGGCGTCCGTCCTGTTTTACTACGATGATACCAAAGGCAACACCGATAGTAATCACATCAGGGAAGATCGTAGATACAATAGTTGGAGAGGCATTGGTAGCTATATCGATGTCCTCAAGAGGCCTATGCATCAACATATCTCTAACACAACCACCGACAAAATACGCCTGATATCCTGCATTACGTAGTTTTATAAGAACTTTTTTTGCAGCTTCTATGGCGATTGTTGTCATCACACCTCTAAAATAAGGAACTAAAGAGAGTTAAGCTATAGCTTCTGGGGTCCTTCTGATAATTATTGGCGCTTTATTTTCTGCGATAGTGTCTTCTTGGATATGAATAGCTTCTACTGTAGGATCTGAAGGAATTTCGAACATAAGGTCTCTAAGAAGATTTTCTAAAATCATTCCTAGAGCACGAGCTCCAGTTTTTGCTTGCTTTGCTTTTTTTGCTATAGCATATAGAGCTTCTTTTTTGAAAACTAACTTGACGTTTTCTTCTGCAAATAGCTCTACATATTGTTTAACGACAGCATTTGTAGGTTCTGTAAGGATGGCAACAAGTTCGTCCAAAGAGAGTTCCTCACAGTTTACAATGCAGTTGAATCTTCCGACAAATTCAGGGATCATTCCAAAGGCAATCAGGTCCTCGGTTTCGACTTTAGCAAGTAGATGATCTCGGTTTTTTTGAGAAAGGTCTGCTTGATCATCAGAAAACCCTATTGTAGTTTTCCCTAATCGTTTCGCAATAATCTTGTCTAGGTTGACGAATGCGCCACCTACGATAAATAAGATATTTTCTGTATTGACTCGGATGTACTCTTGGTTGGGATGCTTACGGCCTCCTTTAGGAGGAACGTTTGCTATAGTTCCTTCAACGATTTTTAACAATGCTTGTTGGACTCCTTCTCCTGAAACATCTCTAGTAATGGAGACATTGGCAGTTGTCCTGCCAATTTTATCGATTTCATCGATATAGATAATGCCTCGTTCTGCACGAGCCACGTCGTAATCAGCAGCTTGTAATAAACGCAAAACTATGTTCTCCACATCCTCACCAACATAACCTGCTTCGGTTAGAGTGGTAGCATCGGCAATTGTGAAGGGAACATCTAAAATTTTTGCTAAGGTTTTTGCAATTAATGTTTTTCCAGATCCTGTGGGGCCTAGGAGAAGAACATTAGATTTCCCGTAGCTTACCTGTTTGTGATGTAGTAGAGCTCGTATACGTTTATAATGATTATAAACGGCAACAGCTATTGTTTTTTTAGCTCTTTCTTGACCAATGACATATTCATCAATATGTTTTTTGATCTCTTTAGGGGTGAGTACTTTTAGATCAGAAGGTTGCGAAGGTGCTTCCGAAACTGGAGCTGAAGATACTGTAGAGGAGGGTTTCTTATCTAAAATTCCAGAGCATAATTTGATGCAATAGTCACAAATGTATACCGAAGGCCCCGCAATTAGCTTCTCTACGTCTTTTTCAGACCGACCACAAAATGAACAAATAGTCAGATTTTTTTTATTCATATTTTCTCTTTAAGTGCTACTTGTATCCTTATTAGTTTCTTTTGCAGAAGTTACCACTTTATCAATAAGTCCGTAGGAGATGGCTTCTTCGGCTCCCATGAAGAAGTCTCGTTCTGAGTCCTCTATAATTTTCTCTACAGGTTGGCCTGTGCATTCGGAGAGGATATTCGCGAGGTGTTTTTTTAGTGTTAGAATTTCAGCGGCCTGTAGTTGAATATCAGCAGATGTCCCGATAATACCTCCCGAAGGTTGGTGAATCATCATACGGCTGTGTGGAAGGGCATGACGCTTACCTTTAGTTCCTGCGGATAATAAAAGAGCCCCCATGGAAGCAGCTTGACCAATACAATAGGTATTTACATCACAACCTAAAAAGCGAATGGTATCATAGATTGCTAGTCCTGCTGTGATATAACCGCCTGGGGAATTAATAAAAATTTGAATATCTTTTTTAGGATCTTCAGACATGAGAAAAAGGAGTTGGGCAATTACTGTGTTTGCAAGGGGCTCCGTGATTTCCTGACCGATCATTACAATACGATCTTTCAGGAGACGGGAGTAAATATCCATGGCCCTTTCACCACGGCCCGTATCCTCGACAACATAGGGTACCAGTGTCATTTGCGTTTCCTCATCAAATAATTTTCAGTTTTGTCCATACGTTCCAGCTGATGAAATGACTCTAGCAACGCAGCTAAGACTTTTTAGGCTGTCTACGTCAACAACAAGCTTAGACATTAAAATCTCGAATTCTATGTTTAAGACTTTCTTGGGTCAAGCATTTTCCTCTAACTAAAATTTATGCAGAAGGAGTTGTAGTCAACGGTTCTGCTTTGCGAAGAACGTGTTCGATAGCTTTGCTATAAGTCAATCGATCTCGAGCTGACATTACGAGTTCTTGCAGGGTGTCATTGGAAATATCTTTAGGAGGCGGTCCTCCGAAGCGCTCTCTTGAACATACATCCATCATGTATTGTAGTTCTTCGCGGCTAATGGTGAGTTTTGCATCAGAAAAAATTTTATGAGTCAAAAAAAGTAACTTTAATGCCTTTTTAGCATCTTCTTCAGCTTCTTTTATAAGTTCTGGTTTCTGTCTTTCAAGTTCTTCATCAGAACAATATTGGATTAGACGAGCATTAAGAAGCTTTTCTCTTGTGAGTGAGGAAATACGCTCTTTAAGAAGGCTGCTAGGGAGTTCAAAATCTACGAGCATGGCAAGAGCATCTTCAGCTTCAGAAAAGCGTTTTTGCAGTTGTTTATCTTTAGCTTGCTTCTCTAGCTGCAGGCGTAATTTGGTTTTTAAATCATCTAGAGATTCTGCTTGAAGTTGACGGGCTTTTTCGTCATCTATCTCGGGAATTGAGACCTCGATTACAGAGTTTACTGTAAATGTTAAGGTATCTCCTCTTAAGAAGGATTGGATTTCGGGAGAAGTAATTGTTTCGACAACACGATCGCCAGGAAAAATTCCCAAGAACTTTTCTTTAAAAGCATCGGTCATTTCTTCTTTAGAAAGCTTAAAATATTTGTTTTCAAAAATTGCGGCAGGGGAAACATCCTTATTGTTGTTAGTGACGTGCAAGGAAATAGAAATAAAATCACCTTCTTGAGAAGGGCGTTCTACTGGTGTTTTTGTCGCAAAGAACATAGCAATATTCGCGAGTCCTTTTTTGATATCACTATCTGAAATCTCAATCGCAGGTTCCTCTTGAGGTAAAGAAAGGTTTTCCCAGGGAAGATCTGAAATGACAGGAAACGCTTCGTAAGAGAACTCTACTTTTCCTCCTTCTTGAAGATCAAGTTGCGTCACTGAGGTAGAGCGGATAGCTTTAGGAGACAGGGGCCGACGATCTCCGACTGTAGATAAAGCATGATAGGCATCTTGAGTTAACAGTTCACCTAGCTCTTTTCTTAAATGAGTAGGATATCGGGATGCAATGACGTCATCTGGAGCTTTGCCTTTACGGAATCCAGGAAGTGTAACTTCTTTTTTAATCTTTTTAAGAGCTTGCTTGTTTAGCTTGTTTAGTACTTCTGGAGAGACTGTTACTAAAGCTGAGACAATACAACCAGGAGATTCTTCTAAATTTATGGAGAACTGCTGATTGGAGAGACTGCGTGACACAGGACGATCCTTTTTATTAGACTTGCAAGGAAAAGCGGGTGATGAGGCTTGAACTCACGACCTTCACGTTGGCAACGTGGCGCTCTACCACTGAGCTACACCCGCAAAGAAATGGACAGTTTAGATTTTTGGAGAGTTTTTATCAATGGCTAGAGTCTTTAGTGTCATAGAAATTGGAGTCTCTTACTTCTGAGAACGGCTTTGATAAAATTTTTCATTGATTTAGCGTGGGCAAACAGGTACAAGTAAGCAGATTATATTATCCACTCTTATTTTAGAGGAGAAATGCTTAATTTTCGCAAGTTACGCCGGGACTTTTCAGCCAATCTTTTACAAGATGGTAAGGAACTTTTTGAGCAGGGGGCAGTGATTGATGCGAAAATTCTTTCGATGAATGGAGAGACTGTCTGTATCAGTGCTCAGATTCGAGGCTTGTATGAAAACATCTATGAATGTGAGATCGAAGTTGATCGGTCGGAATCAGATACTATAGATTCTAACTGCGATTGTTCATACAATTACGACTGCCAGCACATTGTCGCCTTATTATTCTATTTAGAGCAATATTTTAACGAGATGGTAGTGGCGTATGCTCGTAGTGCTAACTTAGAAACAGATCATGAGATCAACGAGGAAGTTAAAAAAGAGCTTCAGGAGACTTTTGTGGTTGCTGCCACAAAAGAAGAAGAGCGTAAAGATCGAGAGCATCAAAAAGAGATTTTAAGAGAGTATGTTCATGCTGCAAATGCTTTAAGTGCGAATCCTTTTTTCCTTCCCTTAGAATATTTAGAAAAGGATTCCGCTGAGCTTGCTGTACTTTTTGTTTCTGTTAACGAAGAGACATTTGCTCCTAACAATCAGCCTATAGAGTTTCAATTAATACTTCGTTTACCCTTTCGTTCCAAGCCTTTTTATATCTCTAATATTCGTACCTTTTTGGAAGGGGTATTGTATCAAGAGCCGATCGTATTGAATGGGCGTCGTTTTTTCTTTACGATGCAATCTTTTAATGCTTCAGATCGTAAGCTAATTGATTTATTGATTCGCTATGTTCGTTATCCCAATCATACAACGGAAGAGAAGTTATTAAAATCTGCATATTTGATGCCTCCTGCTTTAGGAGTGATCCTTGCAAAGATGTTTGAACATCAGCTGGCAGATCGTGGCGGAGGAAGTTTAGGGGAGAAAGAAAGTTTTTCAGGGTTATTTTGTGGGAATCTTGAAGAACCTCTTTGTTGGTCATTAACTCCAGCTAAGATGAAATTTAACTTAGATTTCTTTGACATGCCCTATAAAGCTTTGTTAATGACGCCTGTGATTCTTGTTGATGATGACGAAATTCAGCCTGAGCAGACTATGTTATTAGAGTCGGATGCTCCAGGGATTATCCATCATTTTGTTTATCATCGTTTTGCTCCTCAGATCAAACGTGCGCATTTACGTTCCTTTAGTCGTTTGCGAGACATAGCGATTCCAGAAGCTCTGTTTGGTTCATTCCGTGAGAATGCTCTTCCTGTATTTCAGGAATATGCTGAGATTGCGAACGTCCATCTTTTGAATTCTTTTGTTACTCTTCCTTACGTAGAAGAGGTTCGAGCCATTTGTGATATGAGTTACTTGGATGGGGAATTAGAGGCAAAATTATATTTTCTGTACGGCTCTTTACGGGTTCCCGCAGCATCACTAGCTTTGCAATATCAAGATGTTCGTGCATTTATTAGTAACGAAGGAATCTTAGCCAGAAACTTGGTTGAAGAGCGTAAGATGTTGGAAGAGGTCTTCGCAGGCTTTATTTATGATGAACGCGATGGTGCTTTTCATGTTAAAAGTGAGAAGAAGATCGTCGAATTTATGACCGAAACCATACCAGCGAATCAACATCGCATTACTTTTAACTGTCCAGAAAATCTTTCTGATCAGTTCGTTTATGACGAGACCATCTTTGAGTTATCCTTCCGAGAAGGGAGTGACATTAATTATTATGAGGCAGAACTTAAGGTCCATGGTTTATTGAAAGGAGTTGCTTTAGATTTATTATGGGACTGCATTAGTGCTAAAAAACGCTTTTTAGAGCTTCCTAAAGCGGGTCAGCAGTCTAAGGGGAATCGTCGTAGCAAGGTGAATGCAGGTAAGCTGCCTTGTATTTTAGTCTTAGATTTAGAAAAAATTGCTCCTGTGGTGCAAATTTTTAATGAAATAGGATTTAAGGTTTTAGATGACTTAGTCCAAAAATGTCCTCTATGGAGTTTAACTGGAATTTCGGTAGATCAGTTTGAGAGACTTCCTGTGAACTTTTCTATGTCTGATAGGCTTATAGAAATTCAAAAGCAAATTCGTGGTGAGATAGAGTTTGATTTCCAAGATGTTCCTCAACAAATTCAGGCAACTTTGCGTAGCTATCAAACTGAAGGGGTGCATTGGTTAGAACGTCTGAGAAAAATGCATCTCAATGGGATTTTAGCTGATGATATGGGGCTTGGGAAAACGTTACAGGCCATCATTGCCGTTACACAGAGCAAGTTAGAGAAGGGTGAGGGCTGTTCTTTAATTGTTTGTCCTACTTCTTTAGTTTATAACTGGAAGGAAGAGTTCCGTAAATTTAATCCTGAATTTAAGACTCTGGTGATTGATGGAGTTCCTTCTCAAAGACGGAAGCAGCTAGCCTCTTTGTCTAATCAAGACGTAGCGATTACCTCATATAATTTATTACAGAAAGACGTAGAGTTATATAAGAACTTTCGTTTTGACTACGTTGTTTTAGATGAAGCTCACCATATTAAGAATCGTACAACCAGGAATGCAAAATCGGTTAAGATGATTCAGTCTGATCATCGGCTTATATTAACTGGAACGCCGATAGAAAATTCTTTGGAAGAATTATGGAGCTTGTTTGATTTCTTAATGCCAGGTTTATTGAGTAGTTATGATCGTTTTGTTGGAAAATACATACGTACAGGGAACTACATGGGAAATAAAACTGACAATATGGTTGCGCTTAAGAAAAAGGTCTCTCCGTTTATCCTTCGTCGTATGAAAGAAGATGTATTAAAAGACCTTCCTCCAGTGTCCGAGATTTTATATCACTGCCATCTTACAGAATCTCAGAAGGAACTTTATCAATCGTATGCAGCTTCTGCGAAGCAGGAACTTTCCCGTTTGGTCAAACAAGAGGGCTTTGAGCGTATCCATATTCATGTTTTGGCGACTTTGACCCGGCTAAAGCAAATTTGCTGTCATCCTGCTATTTTTGCTAAGGATGCTCCAGAACCTGGGGATTCAGCAAAGTATGATATGTTGATGGATTTACTTTCTTCTCTTGTGGATTCTGGCCATAAGACTGTGGTCTTTAGTCAGTATACAAAGATGCTAGGCATTATTAAGAAAGATTTAGAGTCTCGAGGGATTCCTTTTGTCTATTTAGATGGTTCCACCAAGAACAGATTAGACTTGGTGAATCAGTTTAACGAAGATTCTAGTTTGCTAATTTTCTTGATTTCCTTAAAAGCTGGAGGAACAGGCTTGAATCTTGTGGGTGCTGATACAGTGATTCATTACGACATGTGGTGGAATCCTGCTGTAGAGAATCAAGCTACCGACCGAGTCCATCGTATTGGCCAGAGCCGTTCTGTCTCTTCTTATAAATTAGTGACGTTGAATACCATTGAAGAAAAAATTCTTACTTTGCAGAGCAGGAAAAAGAGCCTTGTAAAGAAAGTGATTAACTCTGATGATGAGGTTGTCTCCAAGTTAACTTGGGAAGAAGTATTGGAATTGCTGCAGATATGATTTTATGAGTTCACATCGCAATCTGTTTAAACTTAAAAATTTTTCCAATCGCCTTTATAACAGGGCTTTGGGCCGTTTCGACAAGGTCTTTAATTTTTTTTCTGGTAATGTTGGAATTGATTTAGGAACTGCAAATACGCTGGTTTATGTCCGCGGCAGGGGCATAGTTCTGAGTGAGCCTTCGGTAGTTGCTGTTGATGCACAGACTCATGCAGTACTTGCTGTCGGGCATAAGGCTAAAGCGATGTTGGGTAAGACTCCTAGGAAGATTATGGCAGTGCGTCCTATGAAAGATGGGGTCATTGCTGATTTCGAGATAGCCGAAGGCATGTTAAAGGCTTTAATTAAACGTGTGACTCCCTCTCGTAGTGTTTTTCGTCCAAGAATTTTAATTGCAGTTCCTTCTGGAATCACGGGAGTGGAAAAGCGTGCTGTTGAAGATTCTGCATTGCATGCTGGAGCTCAGGAAGTGATTTTAATTGAAGAGCCTATGGCTGCTGCAATAGGTGTAGATCTTCCTGTTCATGAACCAGCAGCGAGTATGATTATAGATATTGGAGGGGGGACTACGGAGATTGCGATTATTTCTTTAGGAGGAATTGTTGAGTCCCGTTCTTTGCGTATTGCTGGGGATGAATTTGATGAGTGCATCATTAACTATATGCGTCGTACATATAATTTAATGATCGGCCCTCGTACTGCCGAGGAAATAAAGATTACCATTGGCTCGGCGTATCCTTTAGGCGATCAAGAGTTGGAGATGGAAGTTCGAGGTCGTGATCAGGTTGCAGGCTTGCCTATTACCAAGCGGATTAATTCTGTAGAAATTAGAGAGTGTCTAGCTGAACCTATTCAGCAGATTATAGAATGTGTACGCCTGACTTTAGAGAAGTGTCCTCCAGAACTTTCTGCTGATTTAGTAGAGCGTGGTATGGTTTTAGCAGGCGGCGGAGCTCTAATTAAGGGACTAGATAAAGCTTTGAGTAAGAATACAGGTCTTTCTGTGATTACAGCACCGCATCCCTTGCTTGCAGTTTGCTTAGGAACAGGGAAGGCTTTAGAGCATTTAGATCAGTTTAAGAAACGCAAAGGGAATTTGGTATAGTCATGGTATCAAGCACAGAGATCAAGCATGAAGGTCTGAAATCTTGGATTAATGCTATTGCTCAGTTAACCAATCCAGAGAAAATACATCTTTGTAATGGTTCCGATACCGAGTATGCTGAGCTCTGCACTCTTATGGAAAGTACAGGGACCATGATCCGTTTGAATCCTGAGTTTCACCCCAATAGTTTTTTGGTCCGTTCTTCTCCTGATGATGTGGCTCGGGTAGAACAGTTTACTTTTATTTGTACTCCCACAGAAAGAGAGGCTGGTCCTACAAATAATTGGAAAGATCCCCAAGAGATGCGTGAGGAGTTGCAGCAACTTTTTCGTGGATGTATGCAGGGGCGCACACTTTATATAGTTCCTTTTTGTATGGGCCCTTTAGACTCTCCCTTTTCTATTATAGGTGTTGAGTTAACAGATTCTCCCTATGTAGTTTGTTCTATGAAGATTATGACTCGTATGGGTGATCATGTTTTACGTTCTTTGGGGACTTCAGGGAAGTTTTTAAAGTGTTTGCATAGTGTGGGTAAGCCTTTATCTACAGGAGAGCACGATGTTCCCTGGCCTTGTAATCCGAAAGCTATGCGGATTGTACATTTCCAAGATGATAGTAGTGTGATGTCTTTTGGAAGTGGTTATGGAGGCAACGCTTTACTTGGAAAGAAGTGCGTCGCTCTTCGCTTAGCTTCTTATATGGCAAAATCTCAGGGCTGGCTTGCTGAGCATATGTTGATTATTGGGATTACCAATCCTGAAGGGAAGAAAAAGTACTTGTCAGCTTCCTTCCCGAGTGCCTGTGGTAAGACTAATTTAGCCATGTTGATGCCTAAGCTTCCTGGTTGGAAGATAGAATGTATTGGAGATGATATTGCTTGGATTCGTCCAGGTAATGACGGTAGGCTGTACGCTGTAAATCCAGAATATGGATTTTTTGGTGTTGCTCCAGGAACTTCTGAGGATACAAATCCCAATGCTTTAGCAACTTGTAGGTCCAATTCTATTTTTACTAATGTTGCATTGACTCCTGACGGGGATGTTTGGTGGGAGGGATTGACGAGTCAACCGCCAGAGTCTTTAATAGATTGGCTTGGAAAGCCTTGGAAGCCTGGAAGCAGTCCTGCTGCACATCCCAATTCTCGATTTACTGCCCCTTTACGTCAGTGTCCTTCTTTAGATGCTGAGTGGAACAGCCCTCGAGGTGTCCCCTTAGATGCGATTATTTTTGGCGGGCGTCGTTCTGAAACAATTCCTTTAGTTTATGAAGCCTTAAGTTGGGAACACGGAGTCACTATAGGGGCGGGGATGTCATCGACCACAACAGCCGCAATTGTTGGACAGTTAGGAAAACTTCGACATGATCCTTTTGCCATGCTTCCTTTCTGTGGATATAATATGGCATATTACTTCCAACATTGGCTTTCTTTTGCTGAGAATCCCAATCTTAAGCTTCCTAAAATTTTTGGAGTCAATTGGTTTCGTAAGAATGATCAAGGCGAGTTTCTTTGGCCTGGGTTTAGTGAAAACTTGCGTGTTCTAGAATGGATATTCCAAAGAACAGATGGTCTAGAAGGTATCGCGCAACGCACTCCTATTGGTTATCTTCCTGACGTTCAGAAATTCAATTTAAATGGCTTGAATCTTGCGCCACAAGCTTTGCATGACCTTTTCTCTTTAGATCGGGAGGGTTGGCTTGCTGAAGTTGAGAATATTCGTGAGTATTTGAAGATCTTTGGTTCCGATTGTCCGCAGCAAATTACGGATGAATTGTTGCGGATTAAATCAGAAATAGAAGAAAAATAAAAAATCAAAGTCATTAGTTATTTATAAGTTAGTTTTAATAACAATTATTTCTCGTTTTTTATAAATTATTTTTTAAATAAAATTAGGAATAATTAATTATTATCTAATAAATACCGTGACGCTACAACCGAGCTACATTAATTTTACCCGCAATGTGACTACCACTTTAACTGGTGGTAAGATTGATACATCAGCTGTCGAACTTACTTGTAGTGCTTTATTTTTCCAAGAATTGCAAGATAAAGCTCGGGCATTAAAACACGCCTTGGGTTTAGTTCAAGAGCTAAATGCAGAGACGTTTACTCTCAGTCAAATCGAAACTCCCATTTCATATCCGTTGCCAGAAGGATCGTTTAGTGAAGGGGTTTCTACTGCATTCGTAGATAGAACGATGCCAATCTATACCCCTGATGAGGTGAAGGCTATCCTCCAAAATCCGAATCTTGCGACTTCTAAAATTTTCGTTGATGATTTAGAGAAAGTATTCGAGAATTATTTAAAGTCTGTAACGAATGTAGATCCCTCTGATCCAGAGAGGACTATTATAACTAAATACCAAAGTCTATTACGTGACCTTAAGCCTAAATTTGTTACGGGTGGGACACCGACAGACAGTGATTATGCCGCTCTCTACGCTTTGCCAGCTGATTTTGTGAAGGAAATAGAAGCTTTAAAAGCACCAGATGCCCCTCCTAAAAACAAGATCCATGCTTTTTGGCAGGATATAATGACAATTTACAATAACATGCAGGTACTTTCTTATCCTGTTGCTGATTACCTTAATGTACAGGTTGCAGATCTTGTTCTTAATATTACCGCTGCTCAGAAGATCCAACAGTATCTAAGGAATTTTTATAGCATACTAAAGGACATTTTGAATCCAGGATGGACAGATCCAAACCTTGGTTCGTATCCATCAGGTGCGGAGTACAATGCTCGTGATGCTGGGGTGATTCAAAGCTTATTAAACTTAAGCGGGAACTATCGCATGCTTACTGAGAATATGCTCCCCAATACAGATACAAGTCTTCCTCAAGAGATTATCAATCAGATCATTAACTTTCAAAATAGTTTGGGAGCTCAAGTCATTTCGCAGAGCTCTTCAGGAAATATAAGACTCGATACTCTCCTTGGTATAGCCTATGTATATCAGTGTTGTGCAAATCTTTTTGGCACGAACTACGGGAGTAAGGTTCTGAGTAAGCAAGACTACATTAATACACTCAATCAAGAAAAAAGTTACTGGACAGCACGAGGACACGGATTTGATGTAACTAGTGGTGGTGTGTTTGAAGGATTCGTGAATGATGTAAATAGCAATACTGGCTATAAAAACATCAAGATTTTCCAGAATGGTCAAGTAAATCAGATTAATCCTACTTTCTTAAGTGCAACCGTTGCTTTGTTACGGAATCCTTATTCTTTGATAGGACGCGATGCGTATCAGGGAATAGAGGATGCTGCTAATAGGACCATTACAGCTTTAGAAGGGTTAATTTCTGGTTGGAATACACAGATAACCACTTTCCAAATGCAAAAAAATGCTGTAGATCCTTCTCAACTGAAGTATTTCGAAACAATGAAGACAAACAAAAAGACTTTTGTAGATACAGCTCCTTTGCAGATGGTGTACGCTTCATTGATGTTAGATAAGTATTTGCCTACTCAGCAGAACGTGATTACATCCTTAGGGGTACAGATGACCTATTCGAATAAGGCTGCTAAGTATCTTAACGAACTTATCAAAGAGATCACAGCTTTTCAGACTGCGGACATCTACTATTCCTTGTCTATATATTTGAAACAGATGAACTTGCAAGCGATAGCAGACCCTATTGGTAAAGCCATTGGAGCTTTGAGTAAGGAAAAAGAACGAGCGACAGCAGATGTGGCACGTTGCAAGAAGGTAAAAGCTGCTATTGATGAGATGCTCGTTAAGATTAAGGCGGATGCAGATTTATCGAAGTCTCAGATCCGGGAACTTGTGGATACTTTAACAACGTTCAAGTCTCAGAGTGATGATCTGATTCGCAATTTATCTTGTTTACTTTGTTACTTATCAGGGATCACCCTTGAAGCTGTAAGCAACCCTGATGATACGTATGAGGCATTTACCACAAAAGCCTTCAACGAGCCTTTTGCCAATTGGAAACGGCAGTTAGCCACGTTTGAGAGTTTTGTGATTCAAGGTGGGCAAAACGGCATTACTCCTGGTGGAGAGCAGCAGCTTTTACAGGCTATGGAGTCTTCGCAACAGGATTTTTCGACGTTTAACCAGAACCAACAACTTGCTCTACAATTAGAATCTTCAGCCATGCAACAAGAATGGACTCTTGTAAGTGCTGCCCTTGCTTTATTAAATCAATTGGTTTCAAAGATCGCTAGAAGGATTAAATCTTAATACTGAGGAAATATAATATTATGAATCCGAGAATAGAAAAAAGAAACTGCCCTCAGCTTACGGTAGTATCTCCTTCATTTGAAGGACCTCGCAGTCCTTCTGCAGCTGTAACAGTAGGTTACGTAGATGTAACTGCACTTTCCCGTCATCTTAGATTATTAAAAGATGTGATTAAAGAAGCCCGAAATTTAGATTTAGGGAGAACGTTCCTCACATCTATGAAGCAGGGCTTTGTAAATACAGGTACAGAACTAGCAATTATGCAAGCAACCCTTGCAGATCAGAGTAGTCGTGAGACTCGCAAAAAGGAAGAGAAGATCTTCCACCAGCACTTGGGCAAGGCATTGCCTCAGGCGTCAACATCAACTTCGGGAGTTCCATCCGCTGTCGATCCTATTTCTGATAAAATGCCCTTACAATCTGCATTTGCCTACGTCCTTCTTGATAAGTATATTCCTTCCCAAGAGGAGGCTCTTTATGCTCTTGGAAAGGAGCTAAACTTGTCAGGATATGCGCAAAATTTATTTAGTCCTCTTTTAGAAATCATCAAGAGTTTTAACTCTGCTCCTATCCACTATAACTTGGGATCTTATATTTCTCAAACTAGTGAAACTGCGAACTTCGCTTATGGTTATGAGATGATCCTAACGCGATATAATAATGAGGTTACTCAATGTCGAATAGACATGGTAAATACAGCAAAAGCAAAAGCTGCTTTAGGTAACATGTCTACGTCTGTTAAAGCAAATGCGAGTCTTACTGATGCACAGAAAACACAAATTCAGGATATAATTAGCGGCTATAATAAATCTTTAGATCTAATAAACACACAATTAACCGATGTGATGGCAAATTTGGCAGCAATTACCTTTGTTCCAGGTTTAGATAAGTATGATCCTTCGTATCGTATTGTTGGTGGGGATATATCCATCATAGCATTGCAGGATAGAGAGAAGGTGCTTGTAGATGGTAAGATTAATGTCGCGAATGCAACTACTGAAGGAGGGTTAATTAGTTTCTTTACTACAGTCCTTACTGATGTACAGAACTATGGAGACTTAGCTCAGACGCAACAGCTTATGTTGGACTTGGAGCTTAAGGCGATGCAACAACAATGGAGCTTAGTATCTGCATCTTTGAAATTATTGAATGGAATGTACTCCACAGTAATTTCTGGATTTAGAAGCTAAAACTGTAATCCCGAAGTAATATTGATAGCACGTTGATAGCCCCAACGACCTTCTACACTATAATAGAAATTATCTGAGATGCAGCAGGTAGTTCCGAAGCAGAAGTTAATTCTATCGAAGTTTGTGATTTTACGAATTTTAAACTTAAAATTCGTAAATTGTTTTTCAAGTTCTGTGAAGCTATCCGAAGGAGCCTTTCTTGAAGTATTTCCTACCGATACTGATGCATAGGGAATCACATAGTCATTAAGATAGGTAGAAATCCCTATGCTTGCGGACCATTCCTTATAGCTTAAGTTTCCATCAGTAGCATCGAAATAAATTTCTGGGTTGGCTTTGTTATAAACAATGATGTAGTTGATAGGACTTGAGCCGTGACGGTAGTCAGCGCTAATCCCTACAAAGGAAACCCCGTCTTTCCACAATACTTTTTGTAAACTCAGATCCCAGACAATCCCGTAGTCTGACTGGACTTCAATGAGACCATCTGTAACTTCAGATTCTGCATTTAAGGGATTTGAAGTGAAATCTCTGTAAGCATTAAGAGGAAGGCGGTAGTACTGCTTGAGTCCTCCCACACGTGCTGTAAAGGCAATATCTAGAAGAGGAATCGCGGCAGGCGATGTTTCCTGTAGAGCTATGGTTGCAAAAACGCAACTTGAGTTGATCGAACTATTGTTAATATCAAAGTCGAAGTTTTTAGTTGTCGAAGTAATAGTAGGATTTGTTCCAGTGCCTGAAGTAGTGACGGAAGTAACGACAGGTACATCGGTAATATGGGCACTTTCTGAGAAGATATAATCTCCATAAAACCCAATTTTGAAGCTTCCTGCAAGTGTAGTAAAAAGATCATAGCTATTACAAAGCTGGAAGGCACACCATCCTTTTTGCTCAGGGTTGATGCCTGGCAACACAGGATTTGCAGGATTCCCAGCTGCTAGAGCATATAACGAGGGAGAAGATGCAATCCCCAAAAACATAGAGAAGGAAAGGGTTGCTAAACGTAAATGTTTTAGCATCTTGCTATTCATGTAAAGGGGGCCTTATTTGCTTTTAATGATTAAGTCTTCTTTACCAGATGGTATAAAAATGTACAAATGAAAAGAAAAGGGAGCAGTAGGATCTTGGAATGTTATAGGTCTCGAGGTTTTTTTCTCCTGAGTTTCTCTAAATTTTTGCAGGATTATAGGAATTCTTCTTTAGTATTTCTCTGTAAAAGGAGAGCAATGCCTTCTTTGAGATCAAGATGTTCATAGAGAACACGGTAGATCCCTGTAGTGATGGGCATATCGATTTTATGATGCTTGGCCACTTGGTAGGCAGAAAGTGCTGTATAGGCTCCTTCTACTACCATACCAATTTTTGCTTTTGCCTGTTCAAAAGTAAGACCTTGAGCAAGGAGTTTCCCGAATTGTAAATTTCTACTCGATTCTGAGAAGCAGGTCACACAAAGATCACCAAGGCCTGCAAGGCCATTGAGAGTTTCTGGCCTGCAATCCATGATAGCAGCTAGTTTACGCATTTCATGCAATCCCCGGGTAACAAGGCCTGCTTTTGCATTATTCCCGAAGGATAGCCCTTCCGCGATTCCACAGGAAATCGCAATGACATTTTTCAAAGCTCCTCCAAGAGCCGCACCTTTGATATCGGTATTAGGGTACACACGGAAGGTTGAGATTGAAAAAGCTTCGTGTATTTGCTTGAGAGTTTGCGAATCATAAGCGCTGACTACCACGGAACAGGGATAGCCTTGTAGGACTTCTTTAGCAATGGAAGGACCACTAAGATACCCTAAATAGGGAGTTGCGGAATCTC
This sequence comes from Candidatus Chlamydia corallus, assembly GCF_002817655.1. Lineage (NCBI taxonomy): Bacteria > Pseudomonadati > Chlamydiota > Chlamydiia > Chlamydiales > Chlamydiaceae > Chlamydia > Candidatus Chlamydia corallus. The sequence continues at coordinate 477,745 of NZ_NWQK01000001.1, read as the reverse complement.
CAAGAACTTCGAGCATGATTTCACTGAGTAATAGTCCTGTATTTTGCTCGATTCCTTTGGATGTGATTACAAAGGGGACAGATAGGTTCGTGATTTGCTTGAGTTGTTCTGCTACAGGACGGATGCCCGCAGAGGTGACCCCTTCTACAATCATGAAAGCATTGTGAATTGCTTTTTCCATATCTGTAGTGAAAGAAAGATTCGGAGAAATGACAACATCAGGAGCTAAAGGATGACGTCGTTCTGTTTGTAATTGCTTGATAAGGTCGGGATTGCGGGACCATGCAACAACTTGATATCCCTTATTTGCAAGTAGGGAGGCTAAACAAAACCCCCAGATTCCCATGCCTAAATAGCCGATGTGTCTTTTCATGAGGCCTCAAAAAATGGTTCCTCGAAAAATGCTTTGTTTTCCCAATGTAGGGAGGTAGATGTTGAAGGATAATAAAAATCGGCTTCTAATTCAAATGTTGTGTTAGGAGAGAGCTTTTTGCCTGTGACTTTGTGAAAGAGCTGGCGTTCTCTATCAGAGAGGGCCTGTCTTACCGTATCTGGGCTGTGGTTCCCTTCCAGATTTTTTAGGGGAGCAAAGCATTCTTGCCTAGGATAGACAAGAGTTTGGCAACGCTCGCTATAACAAAATAGATCAAAAATAAACTCTTCAAATTTCCAAGCATTTTTTTCACTTAGAGAGGTGAGGCCTAGTTGCTTCGCATGCTTATGTACTTTATAAAGGGGAAGCTGTTGGTAGGCAGCATGTCGGATGAAGTCCATAGAGAGACAGTACAGACCAATATTTGCAAGACAGTATTTTAATTTACCGTCTTCATTAAGAGCGAATCTCTCGTTTTGGGGAATTTCAGAATATTCGATAACAGAGGTTTTCCCAGAATTATGAGATTTTACGAGAATACCTACATCCTCAACTGCAGTTTGACGTAGAGCTGCTTTTATCGAGACCTCGTTGTTGGACATAGCATGGAATCCACAAAGCTCCACATCAAAAGGAAGAGCCAAAGGATTGTCAATGGGGATAACACTGATCATTTCTATGCCAGCATTTTTCCATTTTTCCCATACTCCTGAAGTATAGAGAAGCGTAGCTATACAACCATTGCCATTAGGGCCGAGGGCTAGAGTATCCATATCTTCAAGGAATAGGTCTCCTGATAAGGTTAGGAGGGGCCAGAGAGGTTGGCAGAAAAAATCCACCTGATTCGGATCAAGGTGGAAGTAGTCATTAGATTCAAAATAAGAGCGTGTTTGTCGATTATTTAGAGGGGAGGTCATAAATGCTAGAGGAAGAGGCTGACCTGCAAGTTTACTTGCCGCACATACCTTTTCTGCTACTAACTGAAACAATGGCTTTTTTTTAATAGGAGAAACAGGAAATAAGCCTTTAGGGCCATCACATTTCAATCTTGAGCCCTGTCCTCCTGCAAGGACTACACAGGCAACTTTTTTCTCTTTAAGTAGAGAGGTGCCTGTGTGGGCTCTTTCTGGATCTTCTCCTGAAGAAGCAAATGAGGTTATAGGATGAAAATCTTTAAGGATAGCTGTAGGTGAGGAGATCAGTTGCTGTTGCTTATGAAAGAAATCAATGTCTACGGAGGCAAGCTGGTGGAAAAGCCTTTGCTGTTGTTTTAGAGAAAGAGATGGCCAGATATCTAATAGATGTTCTTGATTTATGGCTTTAAGCTTATCTGCTAAAGAATTTACATGCATAGCAGAGAGCGAGTATACCGATTCAGTCATTACAGTTAGCCTTACGTTCCTATCTCTTGATCCTTAGAATACTTATTGTTCTTGATCTTTTCGATGATTTTTCTGTGGTTTACTAATCCCAGTAGTTGCTGACGACGGATTTGAAGAAATCGAAGGGATTCGCCCTGTTGTTTATAAAGAGATGATTGTAATGTTTTCAAGTGTTCTAAGAGTATATCATAATGTTCTATGTTATCTCGAGAGATAAAATGCTCATAACGTTTCAGGCGCAAATCCGCAATACTTCTGTTTGTAGTTTGAATCTTTCGTGATACTGCTAAAACCGAGCTCTCTTGATTGCGGAGAGTACCTAAAGATTTATGGATTTTTACTTTTAAGATCAAAGATAAGCCATACAGTCGATTCGTCATGATTCTGCTAATGCCTCGAGCTCTTTCAATGTATTATCCAAGTAGCAGTAGCTAGACAAGGGTTGTGCTAGGAAGGCTTTAATGCTGGGAAGAAGTTTGATTGCTTTATCTAACTCTTCATCTTGACCTGGAGTATAAGCTCCAAGATGAATAATATCTAAAGCTTCATTATAGACCTTAAGTAGCGAACGAAGTTTTTCTGCAGCCGCATAATGATGAGGAAGTGCTAGGGGTTGTGCTGATCGAGAAAGACTTGATAAAATGTCGATAGGAGGGGAGGCCAAAGCTTTTCCTTGGCTTGTCAAAAAAAAATGTCCATCTAGCAGTGATTTTAAATAGTCGGTAAAGATATCAGGATGCTTGGGATAGTATAAAATCGCATAAAGGGCAGTTATAGATCCTTTGTCATTGTTTCCTGCACGCTCTGTAAATTCAGAGACATGGTGAAAGACAGACGCCGCATACTGGTGAGCGGAGAGTGTCTCTCCTCGAGCTAAAGCAACTTCTTGTAGTGCAGCGATCCATCGCGATAAAGAGTCCATAATAAATAAGACTTCATGACCCTGCTCCCGAAAATATTCTGCTATAGTCATAGCCGCGCGCCCTGCGATCACCTTTGCTGGCGCAGTCTCATGGGCAGCTGCTGCAACGATGATTGTACGATGTTCTTTCAAGGCGTTGCTATGCTTTTCTATGTATTCTCGAACTTCTCGTCCTCTCTCTCCAATTAAAGCAATGACATTGATTGTAGATTTCGATCCCAAAGCAATTGCTGAAAGCAGAGAAGATTTCCCACTTCCTGGTTCAGAAAAAACTCCAATACGCTGTCCTTTCCCTACGGTGAGAAAAGCATCAATAGCTTTAATTCCAGTAGGAAAGATCTGATTGATAGGTTGTCTCACCATAGGAGATGGTGGTATAGAAAGAAGAGGTTTTCTATGTGTCTTAGGAAGGTCTTCTTTGTTGTCGATGGGAGTACCGAAAGCATCTAAAACTCTCCCTAAAAGATGGTCTGACAGGTGTAGAGAAGGGGGGCGACGTAAAGGAAGAACTTCCGTCCCAAGAGCTACAGAGTGTAGCGGGGATAGGGACATTAGAAGTGTCGTTTGATTGTGAAAACCAATGACTTCGGCAAGAAGACGAGGATCTGTTGTTGAGGAAATTTTGCAGAGTTCACCCAGGCATGCAGAGAGCCCATCGACCTCAATAAGATTTCCAGAGACCTTGGATAATAAACCACAAGAACGATACGGTTGCCAATTATGAATGTGTATTTTTTCTTTATTTAGATGATTCATGCTGTCAAAACAGAAAGTAAGTGGTCTAATTCTTCGCTGATTTCTTGTCTAAGAATCCCCTTTGAAGTTTCTATTTTGAAACCCGATTGTTTGCAAGAAGTGTCGGGAAGAAACTCAGCATGCTTAATCATTGGGAGCTCGTGGGTGGTGATCCACTCTGTAAGTGTTTTGAGATCTTCAGGATGAAGAAATATTTTGATGGGAGTCAAAGATCTTAATGCCGTGTGTCTTTGGAGCGCGGTAGAAAGTAACAGGGCCAATTCTTGAGGATTTTCTAACTTCTTATATAGAAATTTTTCACAGATGAGAAGAGCCAGTTCTAACAGGTCTGGTTTTAGCTGTTGAACCGTTTTTTCTATTTCAGCAAGCAGGTGGATGGATAGTTTACGAAAGAGATGAACTAAAGAAAGAAGTTCTTGGCTCGCCTTATCATCGTTAAGATCTTTGAGAAGACTTTCTTGAGGTTCCTTATCCCAGGGATCACTTGGATGGGGAAGATGAGATTGAGAAAGAGAACCAGGAGATTGTGGTGTTGTCACAAGAGATACCTAATTCTTAAAGTTTATATTTCAGTACTTGATGTTTGAGATCTTCGGGCAATCTGTTTAGCAATGCTTCTGCTTTCTTAGGGTCCAAGTATGAAAGAATTAAAGCTATTTTTTCTGGAGATTCCTTTTGTATAATCTCTAACAGCTTTGAGATATTTATGCCTCGTTTTATTTTCTTGGGCTCGGGGGAGACTCTCTCGTATGCATGTCTAGCGAGATAAAAACTTGCTAAAGAAACAATCATTAAGCTTATGGCAAGGATCATACTCCCAATAAGGACTTTTGATGGTAAAGATTTTTTATTCGGTACACGAGCAAAAGGGAGAGTTTCTATGACAATATCATAGGAATCATCATAGTTTTGATGTAGGTAATGGGTAATATGAGTAATGATTTTTTTCAATTCTTCTCCAGCTAAATGAGAGAGATAGCTTTCATTTAGAGTGAGCTGTAACGTTGGCTTATTTTCCTTTCCGTGATAGGCAAAAGCGAAGTGTTCCTTGGGGAAAATTTTGCTAAGATAATTTTCTAATGTATGGATTAGTAGAGAGTTGATAGTTATAGATGCTGGCATGTAGAGATTGCCTAAGTTATCTGATAGAGATATGTGCTCTCTTTTTAACCCAGGAAGACTGCTGCATAGATAATCTGTAATTGAGAAGAGTAGCGAAGGAGTCAGGGACTCTTCTTTCCCTAAAGTAAGAATTACCGAGAGATGCAGAGGAGCAATCACGTCATCTTCTGTAGGAAGCGCAATTGCAACTTTTGAAGAAACAATAGGATGGAAGGACGTAAGATCTTTTTCTAACTGCTCTTTTTTTGCTAGGGATTCTATGAGCTTGGGGTTCCCCATTTGTGTTAGCTTAAGCCAATTGCCAGAGATTTTTTCTGTTTTAGCGGGAGTAGGAGTGGAGGACGGTTTTGAGGATTTTTCAAATAAAATAGCGCAACTTACAGCCCCAATGACTAAGAGGCATCCTAGGGGAGAAACCCCTAGAGCAGTAAGTTTTTTGGCCAAATTTTGAAAAAACACAACAGTCCTTCATAAAAATAAACGAAACCTATGGCATTGTTGCCATCGTATTCCTCTCTATCAAAAAGTAGGAATTATTGACAATTGCATCTCCTCTTAGGATTTAGGACCTGGAAATTTTATATCCTTAATTCAAAATACCCACATTCGAAGGATTTCAGGCTGTCAGAGCTTAAATTTGAAATTCTGATAAGGAATCCTTTAAAGTAGAGTTCTTATAAGGATAAATGCTGATTTAGAAATGTATTTGGAATTTTTAGTCCCCGAAAGGAGATCCTGGGGGGTAATGAGGGGTAGAAAGATCTAATGACGATTCATTTACCCTAACCTGAAGTTCAGGATAAACATAAGCTCTTAGGAGCTGTCCTATTGAATTTAAAGTCGATCCTAATGAAGAAGGACATGCCGAGCAATTTCCAGAATAGGCAATAGTTACAATAAGCTCTTTGAGCGATTCTATAGTCACTTCACCTCCATCCATAGCAACATAAGGACCGATTCTTTCTTGTATGGTATTGCGAAGAGTATAGAGTTTTTGTTCATGAGTTAGAGTCTCCCAATCACTTTGACTGTAGGGGTTAGCATCTTCGAAATCAAGATCTAGGGCAGTGTTTTGCAAAGGAAGTGAGCCATCTTCTAAAGGGATTTCAAGACATTGCTCAACAGCTGTATCTAACGCATCAATAACAAAATGATATAAAGAGAGGCCGTCTTCAGGAAGCGCGGGTTGATGCATTTGTGTACGTAGGGATTTATCAATATCATCAAGAGTAAGCCTATAAGCTTCGCTGTAGCTTTTCCCAATAACAAGATTACAGACAGTCTCGGCTAGAGGAATGAGATACGGGTGACCGAAGTATTGAAATTTTGCATCGAGGATAAGGCCGTTCTGTTTGTCAACAAGCCAATAAAAAGTGACACAGTTGCCCATGAGTCTGTGCCCCTGTTTCCCAATGATAAGATGAGCATCTTTAAGCTCAGCATCTTCTTCGGAAAAAGAACCCGCACAATGTGGTGTAAGAAACTTTTTCATAACTTTTGCTGATAGCGTGGACCAGAAAATAATCGGTTCAAAGGGTATGGTCATGATGGATTCCCAACTAAAGGGGTGAGGTGCTTTATGCCGTCATGCAATGCACGAGCAAGTATTGGAAACTCTAGGTCTTTACTTCTTTCTGTAAGGGAGAAATGCAAAGCACTGTGACATAAGAACGGGGAGATACCACAATTTTGTAAAACTTGTGCTAAGGGTTGGAAACGTTCGTATCCTAGGGCTGGATAAATTCCTTGCTGATGGAGGTGGAAGACAATACTTTCTGCTGGCATATCAGGAATTGCAGCAACAACGACATTAGGTAATCGGTTATTGACCTCTGAAAATAGCCATTGGATGGAGGGGAGGACTTTTTGCAACTCTTCAACGAGTTTTTTACGTAAATTCGAGGTGTGAAATGTAAAAAGGGGAAGAGCAGAAAGACGTTCTTCACAAGCAGTTTGCATCGCCGCTACCGAGCTGAAGCATAAAGACGCTGAAGGGTGAGAAGGAAACCAGGAGGAGAAGATTCTCTCTAGAGACCTACGAATGAAGATCCCCCCTATAGAACCCATTCCTCCAAGAGCTGCTGAAGAGAAAGTAATGATATCAGCATCGAGTATCTCAGGAGTTAAGGCAACCCTGCCTAAAATATCAGAAATATCCAAGTGGAGGAGAATCCTACGGTCTTTGCATAAGGATAGTATAGCGTCTAAAGATTGTATCACCCCCGTCAATCCGTGAGCTGCAGATAGTGAGAATAATAAACTGCGAGGACTTAAGGCTTCTATAAGTTGTTCCTCTACAATTCTTCCCTCATGATTTACTGTTGCCCAGTCATACGTAGTTCCTAGTCCTTGGTGGTGACACAGGCCATTGATTAAAAGTTGCTGATCATGAGAAGGGAGAATGAGGTGATTTCTTCCTTGAAAAAGCGATTGATTTTCTACAAGGGCTGCAAGAATGATATTCACAACATGGGGGAAGTGAGGGACAAAATGAAAAAGATGAGAATCTTTTAATCCTACCAATTTTCGGACACTCTCTTCTGCTTTCTCGATTAATTTTAAAGCTGAGGAAGGGGGTAGAGAAAATAGGTCTGAGTGCAAGGCATAATTTTCTTTGACTCGTTCAGACGGAGGGATTGCTAATTGGTTATTTAACCAAAAAATTCTGGATGTTTTTCGAGTTTGTGGTTTTTCCATTGATACACAACTGGTTTTCCCGTCGGCAATTCTAAAGAGAGTACCTCTTCTTCACTTAATTTTTCTATATCCATAATCAAAGAACGTAAGGAATTTCCATGCGCGGAAACAAAAACATTTTTTGAATTCTGTAGTTGAGGCAGGATATTTTCTTCAAAATAGGGCAAAGTTCTTTGTTTGGTATCGTAAAGGCTTTCTCCTTGAGGAGGAGCTGTTTTATAGCTGCGTCTCCAAAGCTTGACTTGCTCTTCTCCAAACTGTTCTGCTGTTTGTTTTTTATTTTTTCCTTGCAGTTGGCCATACATTCTTTCATTGAGAGCACTAGATCGATACAGAGGAATCATGTTTTTCTCTTCTTCCACACTGTAAATCTTGGACATCTCTTTTGCTTGTGGATCTTCATGAACAATATAGGGGATTTTCCCAGAGTGATGGTTTGTTACAGCGAGTAGGGCCGTCATGAGGCTACGCACTAAAGTAGATGTAAAGATGCAATCTATGGGCAAATTTTGAATAGCTCTTCCTGCAGAAAAGGCTTCTTCGATGCCTTGCTGACTTAGGGGAATATCTACCCATCCAGAAAATAAATTTTTTGCATTCCAAACAGATTGTCCATGACGTAATAAAATAAGAAGAGTCATACGTTCCTATAGAATATGGAGTGAGAGGCTAAGCATAAGCAGAAAACAACTTTTGTCTAGCAGAAATCATAAAAGTATAAAAATTTTTTTATGCAAAGAACAGTAGACCAGTATTGCCTTGCTTAGGCACAATAGGTGCGTTGTATGGGGTAAGTATGACAAAAGTTCGTCTCAATAAATTTTTAGCTTCTGCAGGAGTTGCTTCTCGAAGAAAGTGTGATGAAATTATTTTTTCTGGATCAGTAACTGTAAATGGTCGTATTGCTGAGGGGCCCTTTGTTCTTGTAGATCCTCAAGATACAATCAAGGTTTCAGGGACTCACGTTCATCTTACTAAGAAAGTATACTTCATGGTTCATAAAGCTATAGGGTACCTTTGTTCCTCTGAGAAGAAATTCCCAGGTACCAAGTTAGTGATCGACCTCTTTGCACATCTTCCCTACCGGGTGTTTACTGTAGGACGTTTGGATAAAGAGACTTCGGGGTTAATCTTAGTCACCAATGACGGAGAATTTGCAAATAAAATCATTCATCCCTCTTCAGGAATTACTAAAGAGTATCTCTTAAAAGTTAGCCGAGATGTCTCCGCAAAAGATTTAGAAAAATTCATGGAAGGGACTGTCATAGATGGAAAGCATATTCGTCCCGTCTCTGTCACCAAAATTCGTCGGGGGACATTAAAGATCGTTGTCCGTGAAGGGAAAAAACACGAGATACGTTTGTTTGCTGAGGCTGTAGGGCTGCCTATTTTAGAGCTAAAGCGTATACGTATCGGCAGCCTAGTCTTAGGAGGCTTGGGCTACGGTGAGTATCGGGAGCTTACGGATGCTGAACTTGGTACCTATATGCAATTATCTGCCTAACTTGTTTTTTTATATACGAACCTGCAATAGATAAAATCCTATGGGATGTGTTTTCTATGTGATAGCTGGCAGTATATTTCTTGGCGTCTGTTTGGGTGCCTATTGCCAACTCTACTATTCAGTAAAAAGCGTTGTATTTTCTTGGAAGTTATTGACGGCACATGCTTTGGAAAAGCGTCATGCCTTACTTGCTCTCGCTCAACTTTTAGGAGAAGAAGATGCTCAATCTCAACAGGAAATAGACTTTCTATCACAGTGTGATCGGATGTCTTGGCGTTCGTTCCTTAAAAATGCCTACGATATTATGCCCACATTGAAAGAAATGGAGAAGCTTCTTTCTGAAAGAGTTAAGGTATACCTGGAGTCCATAGAGAATATCGTAGAGAAAGATCGAGCCATCTTCTATATTGAAAATTTTTGGGCAAGTAAAAATCTATTTGATTTTCAAATCCCTGCTTATGAAGAAGCTGCGGAAAAGTATCTCAAGTTGCGACAGCAAATATCTTTGAGAATCGTCTCATGGCTCTTCGGCTTTTTAGATCTCCCCTCTATTCAATTTAGTAGCTAAACTATCTGCAAGATTCTGATTCAGAACACATAGTACGTGCTGTATCAGAAGCTCTCTGGCAACCTCTAGGTCTATAGGATGGCCAAGAACTTCTTGAAGAGATGTCGCAGGTTGGCCCACATCTTCTAAAAGTTTTTTAGTAGTGTTGGCATTGATGCCGATGCCAAGAACAACACCAAGAAGTCCTTCTACTGGAAGAGTTTCTGGAAGAACTCCACAGAGTTTTTCTTCCCGAATGAGTACATCGTTTGGCCATTTTATCTTTGCTTCTGTAATTCCTAATTCTTCACATAAGGCAACAACAGCTTCTGTCCCTAAGCGAAAGAGACGAGAAACATCGATCTCCAAGTCTGTAATAAAAAAGCAGAAGGTGTTGAGGAGATCTCCATTTGAAGACTTCCAACTCCTGCCAAACTTTCCTTTCCCAGCAGTTTGACATTTTGTGGAAATTACAGTTAATGCATAAGGATTCCACAAATGCATGTACGATGTTGCCATTGTGTTTGTGGAGGGAATTTTTTCTATTTCGTAATAAATAACTTTCATATTCTAGAAACTTGCAGTTCGGCTCAATAGTAATACGATTATGAGACATCATAAATATTTTCGGTATGTAAATGCTTGGGTTTTTCTTGTCGTACTTGCCTTAATGCTATTAAGTGTCGTGGTGATCTCTTCGATGGATCCTACAGCTATGTTGGTTACCTCATCTAAAGGTCTCTTGACAAATAAAAGTATCATGCAGCTCAGGCACTTCGCTCTAGGATGGATAGTTTTTTTTATCTGTGCCTATTTCGACTACCACCTGTTTAAACGATGGGCATGGTTACTCTACTTTTTGATGATTTGTGCTCTTGTGGGCCTTTTTTTTGTCCCCTCAGTCCAAAATGTCCATAGATGGTATCGCATTCCCTTCATCCATCTGAGTGTACAGCCCTCAGAATATGGAAAACTTATCGTTGTTATAATGCTTAGCTATATCTTAGAGTCTAGAAAAGCAGATATTACATCGAAAACAACAGCATTTCTTACTTGCTTAGTTGTAGCACTTCCCTTTTTTCTAATTTTAAAAGAACCCGATTTAGGAACAGCGTTAGTGTTATGCCCTGTTACATTGACAATTTTCTATTTAAGTAATGTCCATTCGTTACTAGTAAAATTTTGTACAGTCCTCGCTGCGATCGGGATTATAGGCTCGTTGTTGATTTTCTCGGGAATGGTCTCACATGAGAAAATCAAACCCTATGCTCTGAAAGTTATTAAGGAATATCAATACGAGAGACTTAGCCCATCAAATCATCACCAACGCGCCTCCCTCATTTCTATAGGACTTGGAGGGATTAAAGGCCGTGGATGGAAAACAGGAGAGTTCGCAGGTCGTGGATGGCTACCCTATGGTTACACAGACTCGGTATTTTCTGCTTTGGGAGAGGAATTTGGGCTCCTGGGATTGCTCTTTACCCTCGGGCTATTCTATTGCCTTATATGTTTTGGCTGTCGAACCGTTGCAGTAGCTATTGATGACTTTGGAAAACTACTTGCTGCTGGCATTACCGTATACCTGGCTATGCACGTCTTAATTAATATTAGTATGATGTGTGGATTGCTCCCAATCACAGGTGTCCCTTTGATCCTGATCTCTTATGGCGGCTCTTCGGTAATCTCTACAATGGCCTCGCTGGGTGTATTGCAAAGTATTTATAGCCGCCGTTTTGCTAAGTACTAACTTTTCAATAAACGGAGAGCATTTAATCCAACAATCACAGTACTTCCCTCATGAAGAATTACCGCAAGCCATAGAGGAATAATCCCTAACGATGCTGGCCAGGAGACTAAAAGAATAATACCAAGAGCTAGTGCAAGATTTTGTGAAACAACTTTTTTTGTTTGCTTTGCTTTTTGAATGATCCAGGGAAGAGAAGAAAGAGAGTCATGAAGGAGAACAATGTCTGCGGCTTCTATCGCTGTAGCACTTCCTGCTTCGCCCATGGCAATGCCTACAGTCGCCTGTGCTAAAGCAGGAGCATCGTTAATCCCGTCACCGACCATCATAATTTGGCGTTGCATCGCAAGCTCTCGTATTTTCTTTAACTTGTCATCGGGGGTGAGATCGGAAAATACCTCAGAAATTTTTAAAATTTGCGCCGTGTTTTCAGCACTGACTTTATGATCACCAGTGAGCATGGTTACTGGATATCCTAAATCTTTAAGATCTTGGATGATCTCTGCAGCTCGAGGGCGGGGCATATCTCGGAAATAAAATAAAGCAAAACTCTTTCCAACATATGCTAGAGAACAAATTTCACCCTGTTGCTTAGCTTGATAAATTTTCTCTTCGATCTCTTCAAGATACTCAGAAGGTACCTTCCCGAGTCCTGTTTCTACTCGACCTACAAAAGCTTCTTGTTCGTTGAAATAACCACGAACTCCTTCTCCAGGAACAGTAAGATACCGATCTGCAGGAAGCGAGGATACTTTTTGTTCCGTCAAATAAGTGACAATAGCCTCAGCAATCGGATGAGATGAAGACTGCTCTAAAGCTAATACTGATGGGAAAAAGTGATCATTTTTAGGACCGAAGTAGTCGCAACCTATACAGGTAAGCTCGCCAGTTGTTAACGTCCCTGTTTTATCCATCACTATAGAATTACAAGAAACTAGGCGATCTAAAATCACTCCACCTTTCAGGAGAATCCCATGTTTGGCACAGGCATTGATAGCGCTTAAATAGGCAATAGGAATGGCAATGATCAAAGCACAAGGAGATGCTGCAATAAGAAATGCAAGTGCACGGTAAAAAGCACTTTGCGGTCCTAAAAACGGAATGGAAGTGAATAAAGGAACAAGGAGCGCAATTGCAATCGCAATTGCAAAAATAGAGAGTGCATATACTGAAGAATACTTGTCTAAGCGTTGTTGCAATCTAGGTTTAGAGTTTTGTGCTTGAATGACTAAATTGATAATATGGGCAATGGTAGAGTCTGATCCCGTACGTAATACACAAAGATCGAAACTTCCTTCTATATTATGTGCTCCCGCAGGAACAATAGATCCTGGATAACAAGCTTTAGGCACTTTCTCTCCAGTAAGATGCATGAGGTTGATAGAAGAAGATCCATGGAGAACTTCTCCGTCCAAAGGCACAACCTCACCACTTTTAATCCGTAGAATGTTTCCAACCTCAACTTTGCTAATAGGGACTTTTTGTAAATTGCCATCTTCTAAGACAAGCCAGCCTGTAGTAGGAGCTAGTTGCTTCAAAGAGACTAAAGTGCTTTTCGCTTTTCCCGATACCATTTGTCCCAATGCTTCTGAAATCGCAAACAATACAAGAAGCAAAGCTCCTTCTAGAGCTCCTCCAATAAAAATAGAACCAAAGGCTGCTGATGTCATCAGAATATCAATGTTTACTATCTTTTGGCATATGTTATCCAATGACTTAATTAGAGCAGGGGTACCAGCAAGAAAAAATGTAAACACTACAAATAAGTTGGAAAGATTCCCTGCGTGCAGCCAGTAACTTAAAAGCGCAACCAAATAGGTCCCTAAAGATAGATACGCAGATTTTAAAGCAAGATTATGACTCAATTTACGATTTTGTTCCGACAAGAGAGGACTTGTATCCTCGGTCATTCCTGATTCAAAGAATGTATTTAACATTTCCGCAGAAAATGATGTAGAAAACAAACGAGAAAACACTGAGCAACCTGTTATAATAGTTTCATTAACGATGAGATAATACTTACCGAAGTGATGAAGATTCCTAATACCCAAATCATTTCGGAAATTTTATCATTTTCTAGAATTTTAGCTTTGAGAAAGGAAAGTATCAGAACCATGAGAGCAGAAAAGATGCCTGCGAGAGTGTAACTGATACATAAGACCAGGGGAAGGAAAATCACAAGACCGCAAAGGCCCCCTAAGATTCTAGATCCTCCTTGAATCAGAGGATGAGGGAGATCTTCTTTGCGAATAGAAAGTTCCTCTCGGATCATCGTATCTAGTAATAGCGTAGAATCGGAACAGACATATTCTACCATCTCTTGGAGGAGAGGGTCTTTAAACCCTTGATTCTCAAATAAAACCCGCAGCTCTATTCTTTCTTGATCAAAATTCTTTTCAATCTCATTTTTCTCTTCAAGCATGGAGCGGTGAGAGAGTTCTATATACGCCCAAACCTTTCTTGCTTTTAAGCATCCGTGGTAAAATGTCCAGCCAACGCCCAAAGATATTAAGGATTTTACTTGAATAGAACGACTCGTAGGAACCAAGAACAACAAAGTCCGAATGAAAAAAAGAAAAACACCAGTAGATAAAGCATGGTTAGCTAAATGATAGAAAAACCCTTTGAATGTTGTGTGAGGTTCTCCTTTACACACTCCATGCTTGTCTCTGACATATTTTACGTGATTGTCAGGAGTTTGTGATTTAAAGTGATCATCTGGATCCCTAGTCATAATTTTCCTTAGAAGTTAATGCTACCCGCAGTCTCGTGTGTTCTCAATCGTGTTTGGTAGAAGAGTCTCCAACCCTCCTAAATAAGGACGAAGCACTTCGGGAATGATCACAGAACCATCAGGTTGTTGGTTATTTTCTAAAATAGCCACAAGGAGACGAGGTGTTGCCAGGCCTGAGCCGTTAAGAGTATGAACAAACTGTAGTTTGCCTTGGCTATCTTTATACCGAGTTCCAGATCGCCGTGACTGGAAATCAGTACACTGAGAAATAGAAGAGACTTCATAAAAAGCTTTTTGTCCTGGCAACCAGACCTCAGCATCTATAGTCTTGGATGCTGTAAAAGACATATCTCCTGTGGAAAGCAAAGAAAGACGATAAGGCAATTTCAGCTCTGTAAGGATTTCTTCAACAATAGTAAGCATTTTTGCATAAGCAATATCATCTTGATCGGGTGTTGTAAAGGCAAACATTTCTACCTTATGGAATTGATGTACTCGTACAAGCCCTCTCTCATGAGCTCCTGCAGCACCCGCTTCTCTGCGGAAGCACGGAGTGAATGCAGCATAGTAAAGAGGAAGTTCTTTTTCTGTTAGGATGTCTTGCGAATGAAAACCGTTCAGCACTACTTCAGCAGTTGGGATGAGATAGAGGTACTGATCTCCATCTTCAACGCGGTAGTATTGTCCGTCAAATTTCGGAATCTGCCCAGAACCAAATAAAATTTCTTTTTTTACTAATAAAGGAGGGAGCCAAAGCTGAAATCCATGAGCTGCTTGCTTCTGTAGCATATAGGTAAGAAGAGCCCATTCCAAAAGAACACCACGATTTTTATAAGCAGGCCATCCTGATCCTGTCGTTTTTGCTGCTGCTTGAAAGTCTAAAATATCTAATTTCTGATTTAGCTCTAAGTGATGCTTCGGAGGAAAGGAAAATGCGGGAAGGTCTCCAACACTTTTGATTACTTGGTTTCCTGATTTATCCTCAGATACAGGAATGTCATCAGCAGGGTAATTCGGAAGATGACAAAGCAATTCATGTAATTGCATATTTTTTTTATTGAGCTGTTCTTCAATTTTTTCAAGATTAGCAGCGAGGGTTTCTACCTCTTGCATCAAGTTCTTGGCGTCTATCCCTTGAGTTTTGGCTTTATATATCTCTTGAGACAACACTCGTCTATGTGCTTGTAGAGTTTCTGAATCGGTCTTGAATTGACGGACCTCTTTATCCAAAGAGAGTATGAGCTCTAAAGAAATTTTTGGATCTTTTTTACGAAGCCGAGTTTCGCATTTTTCGGGAGTCTTGCGTATAATTTTTATATCCAACATGCTTGTCTCATTATTAAAGTAGAAGTGTGCAAAAGCGAGAGTATATGGAAGATTTCTCTGAGCAACAACTCTTTTTTATGCGGCGTGCTATAGAAATCGGAGAAAAAGGTAAAATGACTGCCCCGCCAAATCCCTGGGTAGGGTGTGTTATCGTTCAAGGAAATCGCATCATTGGGGAGGGATTCCATGCTTATGCTGGAGGGCGTCATGCTGAAGAGGTTGCTATACAAAATGCCTCTCAACCTATCTGTGGATCAGATATGTATGTTTCTCTCGAGCCCTGCTCTCACTCTGGATCACGTCCTCCGTGTACTCACTTACTGATTAAACATAAGGTAGCCAGAGTCTTTGTTGCTCTCATTGACCCCGATTCTAAAGTTGCGGGTCAGGGAGTAGCACTATTACGTCAGGCAGGGATTCAGGTCTATGTTGGTATTGGAGAGAGTGAGGCATACGCCTCGCTACAGCCTTATTTATACCAACGGACCTATAATCGTCCGTGGACAATACTTAAAAGTGCAGCAAGTATTGATGGCCAAGTTGCCGATTCTCAAGGAAAGTCTCAATGGATTACTTGTCCAGAGGCTCGGTATGATGTGGGAAAGTTGCGTGCAGAGTCTCAAGCCATTCTTATCGGTTCTCGTACTGTTCTTCTTGACGATCCATCGCTCACAGCACGACAACCTCAGGGAGCACTCTACCCTCAGCAACCCTTACGTGTTGTCTTAGATAGTTCTGGGAAGGTCCCCCTTACATCCCAAGTCTTTGATAAGAGAAGCCGTACTCTCTATGTAACGACAGAACGATGTCCTAAAAATTATATAAAAGTTTTAGATTCTTTAGATATTCCAGTTTTATTAACAGAATCTACTCCATCAGGAGTCGATCTTCAGATGGTCTATGACTATCTTTCCAAAAAAAAAATACTACAGATTCTTGTAGAAGGAGGAGCCACTCTACATACCTCTTTATTAAAAGAAAAACTTGTTAATTCTGTGATTCTTTACTCTGGACCCATGATTCTTGGTAATCAGAAGAAACCTTTCGTCGGAGTGTTGGGAAATCTTTTGGAGTCGGCGATTCCCCTCGTTCTCAAAAGTTCCCAAATTTTAGGAAATTCTTTAAAAATAGTATGGGAGATTTCACCTCACTTTTTGAATCCATAAGGAATTGATGGGAAAGGATTTTTAGAGTAGCATGCTTAGCATCGGAATCCGTTGATACGAGGGAGTCAATGATAGAAACTCAAGAAGAAATAGGCGCTCCAGATTTTGTTTCTTTAGAGCAGGCTGTTGAGGATCTAAGAGCAGGAAAGTTTGTTATTGTTGTTGACGAAGCTTCTAGAGAAGATGAGGGTGACCTTATTATAGCAGGAGAAAAAATTACCGTTGAAAAGATGACCTTTCTTCTTCAGCATACCACAGGGGTTGTTTGCGCTGCTTTAAGCCAAGAACGTCTCTTACGTTTGGGGCTTCCTCCGATGGTCCAAGATAATCGTTGCCGTTTTAAAACTCCCTTTACCATATCCGTAGATGCTGCTCATGGAGTGACTACAGGAGTTTCTGCTGCAGATAGAACTAAAGTAGTACAGCTATTAGCAGACCCTGAGAGTAAACCTGAAGATTTTATTAGCCCAGGACACTTTTTCCCCCTAGCAAGTTCTCCAGGAGGAGTGTTAAAACGAGCAGGTCATACAGAATCTACTGTTGATCTCATGGAGCTAGCAGGACTTCAGCCTTGTGGTGTGCTCGCAGAACTAGTGAATGAAGATTATTCTATGATGCGATTACCACAAATTTTAGAATTTGCCACGAAATACAATATTGCTGTGATTTCCGTGACATCGATTATAGCTCATCGAATGCTCTCCGATCGTCTGGTCTCTAAAATCTCCTCAGCACGTCTCCCTACAACTTACGGAGACTTCACGATTCATGTCTATGAATCATTATTAGACGGAATACAACATCTTGCTTTGGTAAAAGGCGAGGTTGCAGGAAAAAGTAATGTCCTAGTACGTGTCCACTCAGAGTGCATCACAGGAGATATTTTAGGATCTAAGCGCTGTGATTGTGGAGAACAACTGAATTCAGCA
Organism: Candidatus Chlamydia corallus; assembly: GCF_002817655.1. Lineage (NCBI taxonomy): Bacteria > Pseudomonadati > Chlamydiota > Chlamydiia > Chlamydiales > Chlamydiaceae > Chlamydia > Candidatus Chlamydia corallus. Next base: position 460,543 of record NZ_NWQK01000001.1, on the reverse strand, counting down.
ATGCGCTACATTGCTCAACAGGGAGAAGGTGTTATTATTTACTTGCGAGGGCAAGAAGGGCGTGGTATCGGTTTAGGCTATAAAGTACGTGCCTATGCTCTTCAAGATAACGGTTATGATACTGTGGATGCAAACTTAGCGATGGGATTCCCTATAGACTCAAGGGAATATGGCATAGGAGCACAAATTCTTGTTGATCTAAAGTTGACAACGATTAACTTAATCACTCACAATCCTCAAAAATATTTTGGGCTTCAGGGTTTCGGACTCACCATTACCGAGAGAGTGGCTCTTCCTGTGCGGGTTTCTGAAGACAACGAGCAATATTTAAGAACAAAACAGGAACGTATGGGACATTGGCTAGATCTCCCGTGCTGTAACAATCAGTTACGATAAATCTTAGGGGATGTATGAAAACATTGAAAGGACATTTGTCAGCGAAGAATCTACGTATTGCTATTGTTGGCTCTTGCTTTAATCAGGCTATGGCTGATGCCCTTGTCTCTGGAGCTCAAGAAACTTTTTTGAAGTTCGGAGGTAGTGAAGATGGATTGACTACTATCCGTGTTCCTGGAGCTTTTGAGGTTCCCTGTACGATCAAAAAACTTTTATCTTCTGGGGAAAAGTTCGATGCTATTGTTGCCTGTGGCGTCCTTATTCAAGGAAAAACAGACCATTATAACCAAATTGTAAATCAAGTAACTGCAGGTATTGGTGCAATCTCTTTGGAATTTTGTCTTCCCATAACATTGTCAATAGTTACAGCTCCCTCTCCAGAAATTGCTTGGGAAAGATCAGGTATTAAAGGATGCCACTTGGGAATTTCTGGAATGACTACAGCGATAGAAATGGCCACACTATTTGCTCAAATCTAGTTCTTATAAAAGGAACTTATCAGTCCCACAAATTTTATTGTAGAACCTTTCAAGCATTCCCTGATTTATAAATTTATGCTGACAGCTCCATTTAAATGAATGCGAACGACTATACTTTCAGAAAAAATGTCTAAACCTCCTGAAGACAGCGTAGTTTCAGAAAAATCTAAAACAGTGCTTGGTGGGACGAGTTGTTTATTTAGCATTTCTTTATGAGAACGTAAGCTTTTTACTAATAAAGATAGCATTGTCGAGTATACTTGACGTAGGCGGCTTTCAGGACTTACTGTAGATCCATGAGTCGCGAGCGAAAGTCCAGCAATTAAACTGGGAAGACCACGAAATGTTAAAGGAATGTGTTCCCCTTGTATTGTATAGAAACTGTTGACAAGACTTTCAGCTTCATCAGAAGGTAAATTTTTAAAACTCCAAGCCAAAGTAACTGCTTCTGTCGGAGAGAGATTCATTAACGTTGCTAAACGAACCAAAGTCATGTCCGTTCGCGATACTCCCTCAAAACCTAAACGATTCGCCCGGTAAGTAAAGTAACGAGAGAAGGCCTCTTCCACGGTAGCATGCTGTTGTAACATAGAAAGTAGAGGAGCGAAGTTTACATAAAATTCTTGAGAGCAATTTTTTTCTCCACATGTATCTAAGCAATAAAGGTACAAATCTAAAATCGCAAGAGATCGACGTGTTCTCCAAGCAGAAAGCAGTTGTGCGCTAGGAACTTCTGTTAAGTTCAATAGAGAACCATAGTTACCTAAACGCCGTAGGGATAACAAGACTTCTTGCTGTTCTGGAGATAGCCTTGCATATGAAGGACAAAGTTCTGGGAAAGTACGTAAAACATGTAACGCCTTTGCGTAAAAGGTCTCTGGGCAAGAGTCTGTGAAATAGGGCTTAAATGTCGCCGTAGCTTTTGCAGAGCAACCCACATGCCTCAGCACGATCGCTGTTTCTAAAATTCTCAGAGTATTATCGAAGCTCTTAGGAGAATTTAAAAAGAAAAGCAATTGCTTGTGAGTTGTCTGGAATTGCTTAAATGTCATTCCCCCCTCTTCAGAAGGTAGGATCTGAGAGAGCTGCATGTACGATTGCCGAGACCCCTGGATCAAGAGATGCAAGTGAATCATACTGCGAAGCGCGATGTCTAAAGAAGGAACTTTTTTATTAAAGAGCTTTTCAGAATACATCGTATCTACAGGATAAGACGTTACAAGAGGGGCTCCTCCAGATTCTGTAAGCCAAAGAAGCTCAGGATATTGACGTAGTTTTTGTTCTATCCAACCTTCAGAACCAATTTTAACTTTTGCTTGCGAGTGGGCTGGTATGGATGGTTGAGGTGCAGCATAGCCGATAGAAGTTACTCCCATAAGCAAAACTATCGGGAGAACCAAGACTTTGGTTTTAAGAATTTTTAACATGGAAGCCTCTTCTCTATCACGTTGCTTTGTTAATATCTTTAAAATTAAAGATATTAACTAAAGACCCTATTTTGATAACAAAATGCCCAATAACAAATCAACTTGAGAAACGCAAGAATGTTCTCCTCTGAGGAAATAAAAAGACTCAGACATAAAAGGTATAGTTGTGTTAATAACTTAACAACTTTTTTGTAATAAATAGGCCTTTTTAAATTAAAAATATGTTATAATATTTTAAATTAAAAAAAAATTTTAACTAAAAATAATGAAAAGATTCATTTATAAAACTATATTTTGCGGGTTAACTTTACTTACAAGTTTGAGTAGTTGTTCTCATGATCCTAAAGGATACAGCCTAGAGACAAAAAACTCGGGGGACTTAAATCAAGAGTCTGTTATACTGACGGAAAACCGTGAAACACCTTCTCTTGTCAAGAGACTTTCTCGTCGCTCTCGAAGACTCTTCGCTCGACGTGATAAAACTAGGAAGGATCCGTTGGAAGTGGAAGCTAACTTTAAGACATATGCAGAAAAAATGTCAGATCAGGATGAAAGAGACCTTTCTTTCGTTGTGTCTTCTGCTGCAGAAAAGTCTTCAATTACGTTAGCTTTGTCCCAGGGTGAAATTAAGAGTGCTTTGTACCGTATTCGAGAAGTTCATCCGCTAGCTTTAATGCAAGCTCTTGCTGAGAACCCTGCTTTGATAGAAGGCATGAAAAAAATGCAGGGCCGCGACTGGATCTGGAATCTTTTCTTAACTCAATTAAGCGAAGTATTTTCTCAAGCTTTCTCTCAAGGAGTTATCACTGAAGAAGATATTGCTGCATTTGCCTCCACCTTAGGTTTGGACTCTGGGACCGTTGCGTCCATTGTCCAAGGGGAAAGGTGGCCTGAGCTTGTGGATATAGTGATAACTTAACCTTTTAGAAGAGCTCTCAACAACTAAGCTTCCTTTCCCCAAAACAAAAGGGAAAGGAAGCCCAGAAGTTTTGTCTTCGGTCTTCCTGAGATTTTCATAATTAATAGCAACAGGAGAGACAATGTTACATTTTATAGAACAGTTAAATAAATTCGCTACGTCGTTTTGTGTATTCCCTATGATCTTATTGTTAGGGGGACTCTTAACATGGAAATTGCGGGGATTACAGTTTCATGGTTTAAAGCTAGGCTTTAATTTGATGCTTCAAAATAAATTAGACGATGCTTCGTCAAAAGTAGGCGAAGTCTCTTCTTACGAAGCGGTAGCTGGAATCTTAGCTGGAAATTTTGGTACTGGAAATATCGCTGGTATGGCTATCGCCTTAGTTTGCGGAGGTCCAGGAGCATTGGTCTGGATATGGCTTGCAGCTTTGCTCGGAGCTATCGTGCAATATGCTGGCTCATATTTAGGATCTAAATACAGGAAACCAGAAGGAAATTCAGGAGAATTTGTTGGAGGACCCATAGCTTGCCTTGCCTTTGGCATGCGTAAAAAAATTCTTGCAGGACTCTTTGCTTTATTCACTATTATGACAGCCTTCTGTGCAGGAAACTGTGTTCAAGTAAGTTGTATTGTTCCTCTATGTGCAGAAGGAACACTAGGGAAGTTACTTGTTGGAACTGTACTCGCACTTGTAGTTATCCCCGTCTTAGCAGGTGGTAATAACCGCATTCTAAGATTTTCAGCTCGTGTGATTCCCTTTATAGCAGGATTTTACTGTATTTCTTGTGGAGTCATTCTCTTCCAACATGTATCGGCGATTCTTCCCGCAATTAAACTCATATGTTCTTCAGCATTTGGACTCAAAGCTGGACTAGCTGGAATTGGAGGGTATACGCTCTCACAAGTCATCTCTACAGGTATTAATCGTGCAGTCATGGCTACAGATTGTGGCAGTGGAATGGTATCTATTTTGCAGGCAAATACAAAAAGCAAAAATCCTATTGTAGACGGACTTGTCACTCTGGTTCCCCCAGTGATTGTTATGATTGTTTGTTCAATCACGACACTTGTTCTTATTGTCTCAGGTGCTTATAGCTCGGGAGCGCAAGGCACTTTGATGGTGATGAGTGCATTTAAAAACAGCCTCGGCTCTATAGGTGGTGTTGTCGTTATTCTAGCGATGGCCTTATTTGGATATACAACAATATTGACATGGTTTGCTTGCGCAGAAAAAAGTTTACAATATATGATCCCAGGAAGACGTGCAAATCTATGGCTGAAGGCTATATATGTATTGATGATTCCTCTCGGGGGTATTATAGACATGCGTATGATTTGGGCCTTATCTGACACAGGTTTTTCTGGTATGGTCATCTTGAACTGCATAGCTCTAATAGCTCTATTGAAGGATGTTATATCTACAAACCGAGGTGTTGCTCTGCTCAAAGAGCATGAGGGCTATCTTGCAGATCCTGTGCGTAATTTAGATACTTAATGGAGAAAAAATGCAATTATTGTCACCAGCGTTTGCTTATGGCCGCCCCATTCCTCAGAAGTATACATGCCAGGGAGCGGGAATTTCCCCTCCTTTGACCTTCATAGACGTTCCTGATACAGCAAAAAGTCTTGCTTTGATCGTCGAAGATCCTGACGTGCCTAAGGAAATTCGTAGCGATGGTCTGTGGATCCACTGGATAGTCTATAACTTGTCTACCACAATTACTGATCTCGCCGAGGGAGCTGAAATCTTTGCTGTGCAGGGATTAAATACTTCTGGAAAGCCTGTTTATGAAGGTCCTTGTCCTCCAGATAGGCAGCATCGCTACTTCTTTACTCTATTTGCTCTTAATGTAGTTCTTCCAGAAGAAGAAAACGTTACCTGGGATCAGCTATATGAGGCCATGGAAAATCATATTATAGAACAGGCAGAGCTAATGGGAACCTACGAAAAAAGCTAGAAATTACTTCTCTTCAGGAATAAATTCTTCTCGCTTTTTTCTTTGTTTCCAGTACAGCGGGCCATAATGATAACAGATTTCTTGGCCCGCATGTATGGGTGCTATTGTCCTGATAATCACATGAAATAAACCATCATTGAAAATCCCTACAGCTTCAGCATTAGGTTGATCGCTATGATTAATAAAACGTGTGATATTTCCCTGATTTCCACTATCAATAGTAAAATATCTTAAAGTAAATAAAGGCATAGGATAGCGAAAACAGTAATCGTTTTCATCCATCCAAATTGCCTGACGTCGACGCAAAATTCCCGTATATTCTCCGATGTATGTCCACGGAGCAATTTCATCATGAGCAAAAACTCCATACCCTATGTGCGAATTAATCCAACATACAGAAACTGGTAGGGTAGGGGGACGCAGTAGATCTTGCTTATGCAGCTTCCCTAACCACTTTGCTAGAGGGGAAATCAAACGACGTTTTTTCGCTTTGCGACAAAAACTAATGATTTGCTGTTCGACCCTCCAGTCAGAAAAAACTAGAGAAGGAAGGAATCGAAAACGAAGAAGTTCGCTAGCCCGCTCCAAAGAGTAAGGTTGGCTATCTTGCCAATTGCTATTCAAAGAAAGATGTATAGAAGAAGATTTAGTGGTTACTATGGACATGCAGCCTCTAGATGAGAAAAGTATATTGGAGAGGTGATGCCCTGTGCTGATGCAATTTCTGGAGATACAGAAGTTATAGAGGCTATGGATTCCGATACTGTAGCCAATGCTAGCTCCGCAGTGTTGCACTCTGTAGAAAGATGCGCAAGATATAACTTCTTTAATTTCGGAGTGATAATGCTTTGCAAAAGTTGCCCACACTCATGGTTAGAGATATGACCTAGCTTACTCAATACTCGTTTTTTGTAAACATCAGGACGCTGAGATTGACGCACCAATTCAGGAGCGTGATTTGACTCAATCAATAAGTAATCACAATCATAGAGTTCGTGAGTGATCCAAGAGGTGACCCAACCTAAATCTGTGCAAAAGCCCAGCTTTTCTTCATGATAATGAAAAAGAAATCCCACAGGATCTACAGCATCATGAGGTACATTGAAAGTTTGCACTCGAAGATCATGAAAACAAAATGAAGACCCTGTTGAGAAAATTTTAAATTCTGGATGACTATCTAATAATTGGCATAAAGCACGAGCCGTCTCCAAGTTGCAAACAATAGGAGTGTTATACGTCTTAACAAAACTTTTAATGCCAGAGATATGATCAGAATGTTCATGTGTAACAAAAATGGCCTGGATGTCTTCGGGATGGATGTTCATAGAAAGTAGTTCTCGATGAACGACTTGTTTACTCACCCCTAAATCAATAAGAATCTTACAAGAATCCGTGCCTAGATAAGCAGAATTCCCTTTGGATCCAGAAGCTAAAGGAAAAAAACCTTCCATGCTAACCTTCCTGAGGGGGATGCTGTACAAGTATTTGACGGGGTTTGGCTCCTTCCGAGGGCCCGATAATTTTAGCCTCTTCAAGCTGATCGATTAAACTCGCAGCCCGGGCATAACCAATTTTCAATTTTCTTTGAAGGAAGGTGGTTGAAGCATTTCCTGTCTGTAAAATTAAAGTTTTTGCTTGTGTAAATAAAGGATCTTTCTCTCCAGAGTTTTCAGACTCAGAATCATCAAAAGTATGAAAAGAAGGAATCACGTATTGTGTGGGGAACCTAGAACATAGATCTTTAATTACTTTGTTAATGTCCTCATCGTAAATATAGGCACCTTGAGCTCGTATTGTTCCAAAAACAGAAGGCAAGAGTATAAGCATGTCGCCATTCCCCATCAGATTCTCTGCTCCAGGTTCATCAATGATAATCTGGCTGTTAACTTTATTGGCTACTTTAAAAGCAATTCGAGAGGGAAAATTTGCCTTAATTAACCCCGTAATTACCTCTCGTGAAGGGCGCTGTGTTGCTAAAATGAGATGAATTCCTACAGCCCTAGCCATCTGAGCTAAGCGAATGATAGGTGTTTCAATATCTTGGGATGATGAGAGAAGTAAATCAGAAAGCTCATCAATAATCCCTACTATAAAAGGCATGGTTTCAGGAATCTCTCTGTCATAAGAAGCCTCAGTAGCTTTATTGCGAGTCCGGGAGTTAAAAGCTTGTATATTGCGTAAACCTAAATATCTCAAAATCTCATAACGAGATTCCATTTCCTTTACTAGCCAAACCAAAGCATTGTACACTTCTCTTGATTCAGTAATCACAGGAGATAACATGTGAGGTAATTGCGAATACCCAGTTAGCTCTACTTTTTTAGGGTCAATAATGACTAGTTTAATTTCAGAAGGTAGAGTGGTCATGATCATTGACATGACAATCGTGTTAATACATACAGATTTTCCAGATCCCGTAGTGCCAGCAATAATTAGATGAGGCATTGTAGCTAAGTCAGCCCAAAGATTATCCCCATTGGCTTTCTTCCCTAGCAATAAGGGGATCTGTAATTTGCGATTCTTCTTCTGATAATCTTCCAATAAATCACGAAAATTAACCGCTTGAGGAAAGGGAGTGGGAATCTCAATACCCACAGCGGCTTTACCTGGAATCGGAGCGATAATACGTATGCTCGAAGCTTGGAGTTTTAAAGCAATATCGTTTTCTAAAGACCTGATTTTCTGAACTTTAACCCCAGAATGAGGTAAAACTTCAAAAGCGACTAGCGTGGGTCCTGAACAAATGTTCCCAATATCAGCATCAATTCCAAAACTCGTAAGAGTCTGTTTTAAAATAAGAGCTTTTTTTTCTAGCTCAGCTTGTAATGAATCAGGACGAGCTTCTCTGTTTTTACTAAGTAAATGATATTGTGGAAGATCATTTTCAGAGACCGCGAAATTTTTTAACTTAGGAAAAACAATTCTTTCCTTATTTTTTTCTCCCCCTACTAAAGCTGTAGTTTGAGATAACGGAATTGTTGTAGCTTCCTTCACTTTATTTTCTGGAGGCTCTAAGAATTTTTTCAGTAAACGTTTGCAAGGATGTGGGGTAAGGAAAAAGGATTCTTTTCTAGAAGAGGGGCCCTCTTCCTGAGGTGTAGATGAAATAGAGCCGTCTAAAATTATAGTTTCAGAAACTCGAGTTGACAAAGATGGTGATTTTGAAAAAACAAGCGGGTTCTTTGAAACAAAGGGAACTGAAGGCTTTGGGAGATAGTTACGTCTATTTATTAATTTTTTTAAAGTTTTGAAGAAAATTTGGAAAAAAGAGAAAAAAACTTTTTTGACTGCTTTTTGAAAGGTTTTTTTTTTAAATAAAGCAATTCCGCCGCAAAGATACAGGACCGAGAATAGTATTAAAAATCCAAAAATTAGAGCTGTTCCTACAGACCCAATCAAGTGTTTTAAACAAAAAGATTGGCCTTCATAAAACAGGTAAAAGGGAATTCCACCCATATAAGACACAGGAGGGTTATTCCCTAAAATAAACTTTGGAAGACGCGTATCTAATATAGAAGGAAGTGTTCCAACTGGGGATAGCATCGATAAGAGAATAGCAGAAGAAAATGGAAGAGAAAGAAACGCCGCAGCTTTATAGAAGAAAAGCGGTCGGGGAGTTTTTCTAAAGTATAAAAAAGATAACCAAAGAAAATACAAAGGAATAAAAAAAGCCGCAGCACCAAAAAAGTAAAATAAAAAAGAACTAAATGACCAGCCTAACAGACCTATCCAATTCTGTGTGCATGGCTGATCTCTATGAAAACTCCATAAACTGAGGCCAGAAAAACACGAAAAAAATAAATAGAAACTTGCTTTTGCTGCTAAAGGCAAGGTCGGAAGACGAAGGTGCCTGCTCTTTTTTTTTTCTCTTATCATGGGCTACATAAGATTCTAAGTATTGTCGAGCTTCGTTTATAAACTTCGTTATATCAAGAAAAACAAAAGAATCAAAGAAGATAAAGAGGGCGAGCGACGGGGCTTGAACCCGCGACCTTCGGAACCACAATCCGACGCTCTAACCAGCTGAGCTACGTTCGCCAAACCATATAAGATTAAGAGAAAATATTAGCTTCAGTCTGAAATTTATCCAAGATAAAAAGGTTGGGATAAGAAATCCTAACATTTTAAATAAGACTATTAGTATGGATTTTTTGAAAAATAAGCAGCGAGGCATTTTTTCGATTCAAATACAAAAATAAGACTTCGTCAAAAACAAACACACTTGCTTATTGATAAAAACACAGTGTTTTTTATCCGAATTTTAGCGTTTACAGGCTGTTCTGGGCTAGAGCATCGTTTTTTTATAAAAAAAGAAAAAAATAAAAAGCAAACGAAATGCATTGCGAAAAAAATAGCGTTTTTTATAGGATGTTGCTTTCTTCTTAAGTGTAACCCACAAAGGAGAAGAGTCCACACTTCGATGCGGACGAGCAGCGAAGACTTTATTATCGTTAGTTTAATGGGTAATGAGTTTTTCTTCTTAACAATGCAAATGAGATAGAATGCAGGCCAGTATAAAATGCTTGTGAGGATCTTTTGAAAGATCCGTTAATTTTTTTTTATTTTTTCTGAGAATTTGATCTTGGTTCAGATTGAACGCTGGCGGCGTGGATGAGGCATGCAAGTCGAACGGAATAATGACTTCGGTTGTTATTTAGTGGCGGAAGGGTTAGTAATACATAGATAATCTGCCCTCAACTTGGGAATAACGGTTGGAAACGATCGCTAATACCGAATATAGTATATTTAGGCATCTAATAATATTAAAGAAGGGGATCTTCGGACCTTTCGGTTGAGGAAGAGTTTATGCGATATCAGCTTGTTGGTAGGGTAAAAGCCTACCAAGGCTATGACGTCTAGGCGGATTGAGAGATTGACCGCCAACACTGGGACTGAGACACTGCCCAGACTCCTACGGGAGGCTGCAGTCGAGAATCTTTCGCAATGGACGAAAGTCTGACGAAGCGACGCCGCGTGTGTGATGAAGGCCTTAGGGTTGTAAAGCACTTTCGCCTGGGAATAAGAGAGATTGGCTAATATCCAATCAATTTGAGCGTACCAGGTAAAGAAGCACCGGCTAACTCCGTGCCAGCAGCTGCGGTAATACGGAGGGTGCTAGCGTTAATCGGATTTATTGGGCGTAAAGGGCGTGTAGGCGGAAAGGAAAGTTAGATGTTAAATTTTGGGGCTCAACCCCAAGTCAGCATTTAAAACTATCTTTCTAGAGGATAGATGGAGAAAAGGGAATTCCACGTGTAGCGGTGAAATGCGTAGATATGTGGAAGAACACCAGTGGCGAAGGCGCTTTTCTAATTTATACCTGACGCTAAGGCGCGAAAGCAAGGGGAGCAAACAGGATTAGATACCCTGGTAGTCCTTGCCGTAAACGATGCATACTTGATGTGGATGGTCTCAACCCCATCTGTGTCGGAGCTAACGTGTTAAGTATGCCGCCTGAGGAGTACACTCGCAAGGGTGAAACTCAAAAGAATTGACGGGGGCCCGCACAAGCAGTGGAGCATGTGGTTTAATTCGATGCAACGCGAAGGACCTTACCTGGACTTGACATGTATTTGACAGCTGTAGAAATACAGTCTTCCGCAAGGACAGATACACAGGTGCTGCATGGCTGTCGTCAGCTCGTGCCGTGAGGTGTTGGGTTAAGTCCCGCAACGAGCGCAACCCTTATCGTTAGTTGCCAGCACTTAGGGTGGGAACTCTAACGAGACTGCCTGGGTTAACCAGGAGGAAGGCGAGGATGACGTCAAGTCAGCATGGCCCTTATGTCCAGGGCGACACACGTGCTACAATGGTTAGTACAGAAGGTAGCAAGATCGTGAGATGGAGCAAATCCTAAAAGCTAACCCCAGTTCGGATTGTAGTCTGCAACTCGACTACATGAAGTCGGAATTGCTAGTAATGGCGTGTCAGCCATAACGCCGTGAATACGTTCCCGGGCCTTGTACACACCGCCCGTCACATCATGGGAGTTGGTTTTACCTTAAGTCGTTGACTCAACCTATTTATAGGAGAGAGGCGCCCAAGGTGAGGCTGATGACTGGGATGAAGTCGTAACAAGGTAGCCCTACCGGAAGGTGGGGCTGGATCACCTCCTTTTTAAGGACAAGGAAGGTTGTTCTTGTAACAACCGGACTAGGTTGGGCAAGTATTTTATGCACCGCATTCTATTTCTTTTGCATTGTTAAGTTTGTTTTCAAAACATTCAGTATATGATCAAGTATGTTATGTAAATAATCATGGTAACAAGTATTTTTCACATATAATAATAGACGTTTAAGAATATCTGTCTTTAGGTGAAGTTAACTTGCATGGATCAAAAATTTACAGACCAAGTTGTTAAGAGCTATTGGCGGATGCCTTGGCATTGACAGGCGATGAAGGATGCGTTTACCTGCATTAATCTTCGGTGAGCTGGTATAGAGCTATGACCCGGAGGTATCCGAATGGGGCAACCCGGTAGACTAATAGTCTATCATTATATGCTGAATTCATAGGCATATAAAGCGACACCCGCTGAACTGAAACATCTTAGTAAGCGGAGGAAAAGAAATCAAAGAGATTCCCTGTGTAGCGGCGAGCGAAAGGGGAACAGCCTAAACCATATTTTTAATATGGGGTTGTAGGGTCGATAACATGGGATCTTAAGTTTTAGTTGAATACTTCTGGAAAGTTGAACGATACAGGGTGATAGTCCCGTAAACGAAAAAACAAGAGACTCTAATCGATACCTGAGTAGGGCTAGACACGTGAAACCTAGTCTGAATCTGGGGAGACCACTCTCCAAGGCTAAATACTAGTCAATGACCTATAGTGAACCAGTACTGTGAAGGAAAGGTGAAAAGAACCCTTGTTAAGGGAGTGAAATAGAACCTGAAACCAGTAGCTTATAAGCGGTCGGAGACCTATAACTCTTCGGAGTCATGGTTGACGGCGTGCCTTTTGCATGATGAGCCAGGGAGTTAAGTTAAACGGCGAGATTAAGGGATTTACATTCCGGAGTCGAAGCGAAAGCGAGTTTTAAAAGAGCGTTTTAGTCGTTTGATTTAGACACGAAACCAAGTGAGCTATTTATGACCAGGTTGAAGCATTGGTAAGACTTTGTGGAGGACCGAACCAGTACATGTTGAAAAATGTTTGGATGAGTTGTGAATAGGGGTGAAAGGCCAATCAAACTTGGAGATATCTTGTTCTCTCCGAAATAACTTTAGGGTTAGCCTCGGATATTAAGCTTTTGGGGGTAGAGCACTGAATTCTAGCGGGGGCCTACCGGCTTACCAACGGAAATCAAACTCCGAATACCAAAAGCGAGTCCGGGAGATAGACAGCGGGGGCTAAGCTTCGTTGTCGAGAGGGGAACAGCCCAGACCGCCGATTAAGGTCCCTAATTTTATGCTAAGTGAGTAAGGAAGTGATGATTCTAAGACAGTTGGAATGTTGGCTTAGAGGCAGCAATCATTTAAAGAGTGCGTAACAGCTCACCAATCGAGAATCATCGCGCCAATAATAATCGGGGCTCAAGCATAAAACCGACATCGCGGGTGTATATTATATATACGCGGTAGGAGAGCGTAGTATTCAGCATCGAAGGTATACCGAAAGGAGTACTGGAGCGGATACTAGTGAAGATCCATGGCATAAGTAACGATAAAGGAAGTGAAAATCTTCCTCGCCGTAAGCCCAAGGTTTCCAGGGTCAAGCTCGTCTTCCCTGGGTTAGTCGGCCCCTAAGTCGAGGCAAAAATGCGTAGACGATGGAGCAACAGGTTAAATATTCCTGTACCACCTAAAACTATAGCAATGGAATGACGGAGTACGTTAAGCACGCGGACGATTGGAAATGTCCGTATCACAATGAGACTGGTTAGTAGGCAAATCCGCTAACACAAGGTTAGGTTGTGGTTAAGGGAAATCTTCGGAGGAACTGATAGTGTGGCGCAAGGCTTTCAAGAAATAATTTCTAGCTGTTGATGGTGACCGTACCAAAACCGACACAGGTGGGCGAGATGAGTATTCTAAGGCGCGCGAGATAACTTTCGTTAAGGAACTCGGCAAATTATCCCCGTAACTTCGGAATAAGGGGAGCCTTTTGAGGTGATTACCCAGCGGTATGAGCCTTGAGAGGCCGCAGAGAAATGGCCCAGGCGACTGTTTAACAAAAACACAGCACTATGCAAACCTCTAAGGGGAAGTATATGGTGTGACGCCTGCCCAATGCCAAAAGGTTAAAGGGATATGTCAGCCGCAAGGCAAAGCATTGAACCCAAGCCCTGGTGAATGGCCGCCGTAACTATAACGGTGCTAAGGTAGCGAAATTCCTTGTCGGGTAAGTTCCGACCTGCACGAATGGTGTAACGATCTGGGCACTGTCTCAACGAAAGACTCGGTGAAATTGTAGTAGCAGTGAAGATGCTGTTTACCCGCAAAAGGACGAAAAGACCCCGTGAACCTTTACTGTACTTTGGTATTGATTTTTGATTTGTTATGTGTAGCATAGCCAGGAGACTATGAACATCCTTCGTTAGGAGGGTGGGAGTCATCGTTGAAATACTGGTCTTAACAAGTTGGGAATCTAACATTACTCCATGAATCTGGAGAATGGACATTGCCAGACGGGCAGTTTTACTGGGGCGGTATCCTCCTAAAAAGTAACGGAGGAGCCCAAAGCTTATTTCATCGTGGTTGGCAATCACGAGTAGAGCGTAAAGGTATAAAATAGGTTGACTGCAAGACCTACAAGTCGAGCAGAGACGAAAGTCGGGCTTAGTGATCCGGCGGTGGAAAGTGGAATCGCCGTCGCTTAACGGATAAAAGGTACTCCGGGGATAACAGGCTGATCGCCACCAAGAGTTCATATCGACGTGGCGGTTTGGCACCTCGATGTCGGCTCATCGCATCCTGGGGCTGGAGAAGGTCCCAAGGGTTTGGCTGTTCGCCAATTAAAGCGGTACGCGAGCTGGGTTCAAAACGTCGTGAGACAGTTTGGTCTCTATCCTTTGTGGGCGCAGGATACTTGAAAGGAGCTGTTCCTAGTACGAGAGGACCGGAATGGACGAACCAATGGTGTGTCGGTTGTTTTGCCAAAAGCATAGCCGAGTAGCTACGTTCGGAAAGGATAAGCATTGAAAGCATCTAAATGCCAAGCCTCCCTTAAGATAAGGTATCCCTATGAGACTCCATGTAGACTACGTGGTTGATAGGTTGGGTGTGTACGCACAGTAATGTGTTTAGCTAACCAATACTAATAAGTCCATAGACTTGGTTTTTATCATATAAAAAGCTAAACAAGCTTTTTTGTTGAATTAATCGATTTATGCAAGTTTACTAAAGACTCTTCTTAAGCGTCTATTAGTATACGTGAAAATACGTTACAAGATTTAGCTTGGTGATACTGGAAAAAGGGATACACCTGATACCATTCCGAACTCAGAAGTTAAGCCTTTTATCGCTGATGGTACTATACACAAGAGTATGGGAGAGTAAGTCGTTGCCAAGCTTTTTATTATATGTTTCTTAATCTATAATTAAGAATTTCAAAGAGGATAATTTTTTATCCTCTTTTTTTTTGCCAACTTTTTTTCAGGTGAAGACAATCAGTTTTTAAGAGTCTTCATTAGATTAATAACGCGGCTTCTTCGTACATGACATATGCGCAGATAATACATCTCTTGGAAAACCAAAAAATACTGGATTTGTGCGTTAACAAATACGATATAAAAGTTGATAGAAAATGTCTCTATCTACCAACAGACATGACTAAAGAAGAAGAGTTTGTCCTTGCCGCCAACCCTCAGTTAATTAAAGAGGCTGCCTTAACTGCATCTCCTTTATTCTATGGCTTCCCTAGCAAATATCAAGTTATAAAAGTTGAAACTCCTGAAGGGTAGCCTCCTAAAATTATTTTTTCTATAAATAAATCACTAGTTTTGAAAGACTTAAATGTAGAAACCATTGATTGGCCTACACTTCATCTATATGAAGACCTAGACTTCACTGGTCATCCAGAAGAGCAAGAAATAATTGAAAAAATTCGTGATATCGAAGGAAAAGATAGTAAGCAAATGAGTTTAGAGAGCAAGGAGCTTTTGGTATCTCATTTCCTAGAATGTTTCTGTAGCACGCCTGATCCTGATGCACAGTCCGTTCCCTTGCTTTTTTATACATATAATCAAGATAGATATGGATATAAGAAAACCATCTGGCATCAAATCTACTTTGTTATGCAGGGTCGTCGTGAATATTCACCTGGAGTATGTCTTTTTGACAGACTCTTAAATTTAGGATTTTCCATTGGAAGAATAGTTTCACCAAAAGGTTCTGATTGTTATCCTGTTTCGCTAGACCGTTTTAGTATAGAATTGCGTGGCAGTAGATCACGCCTTTTAGCAGCTATTGGCTTTTTTCCCCCTACTCATAAGTCCACTGAATCCTGAGACCTACTTTGGTAAGATTGTTTTTTCTAATCCAGGGTGCGGAGCTGCAATGTTTTTGTAGTGGTTTTCTTATGATTGCGAGTTATGGCTGTAGAGATAATAAAGAAATTTACGAATTATAGTTCTTTACCACCGTTCTTTTGAAGTCGGAATAAATCTCTTTGATCTTGCCAATATAATAATACGCATTGCAGGACGTAGTAATAACATAAATAGGATCTCTCTATGCTATTGGTAATACAAGATTCTTTGGAATATCGCTTTCTTAGAGTTTGGGATGCGTTCTTAGAGATCGTCGTTGATAAAGAAAAATTAGAGACTTTAACTAGCTTCCAAAATCATCAAGAATAATCGAACTCCGCTCGACCCCATAGTCATCAAGGAGTTTAAGAATACTGCTATTGTGTAGGGGCGGACCGCATACATAGTAAAGGTAATCTTCAGGATTATCTAACTTACTTAATTGAGCTAGATTAAATGCTCGAAATAAAAAGTTTGTCTTTGTAGGGTCATCTTTATCCCAACCCGCAGCAATGTCTTCAGGAAGAGGTTCCGAGAGTACTAGGTGATAATGGAAATTTGGAAACTCTTTTTCTAAATTCTCATATTCTTCTTGGTAAATATTCTCTTTTAATGAGCGAGCACCATACCAAAGATCAATTTCCCTTGTAGAATGTTTGTTTAAAAGCAGATCTAGAATGTGGCTCCTACTAAAAGATGAACCCGCGCCTCCAATTAGAAATATGAGAGAGCGATCGTCATCTTTCATAAAAGATTCTCCATAAGGGCCTGAAACAGTAATTTTGTCCCCAGGTTTTAAAGAGAAAACATAGGAAGAACAGACTCCCCAGGGAATCTCTGGATTGGGCCTTCCATTGATAAAAGGAGGAGTAGCAATACGTACGTTAAACTTAATCGTAGGAAGCTCCGCAGGATAAGAAGCTAAAGAATAGGCTTTGTTTGCAGAATCTTGAGTAAGTTGGCTGTTATCTATAACTTGATCAAATAGATGAAAGTGTTCCCAATCGCTGTAATACTCAGGAGCCATTGTTTGCTTCCAATCTGAAGAGTTGGTTTTATAGCTCGGCACCGTAATTTGTAAGTATCCCCCAGGCTTAAAGGGAATTGGTTTATTTGGATCTACAGTAACAACAAGTTCTTTAATAAAGGTAGCTACATTGTCATTGGAGATCACAGTCCCTACCCAAAAAGAAGCATTTAAATACCTCTCTTCAATTTCTAAACTCATGTCATGTTGAACTTTGCACTGGCATGAAAGGCGCCAGCCTTCCTCGAGTTGTCTTTTTGAAAATGTAGAACGGTCTGTTTCTAAAGGTTCGTCAGCACTTTTAACAATGCGAACTTTACATTGCTTACACGTAGCTTTTCCTCCACAAGGAGAAGGAATAGGAATTCCTGAACTTAATAAAGAAATTAAGAGAGTTTGACCACTCTCAACTGTTTTAGTGAGCTCTTCATTGTCATTAATCTTTAATTTACAAGGATACACCTTAATAAAAAACTTGCGGGATAGAAGGATCACAATCGCAAGAATCACGCCAACAGCGCAAAAGATAAGACTAGCAAAACAAATGAAATAGAGGCCTGAAAGCCAATTCATAACGATAAAAATCCTAGACTTTATGAAAAGCTCATAGAGTCAAATTATAACTTAGCGCATAAAAAAGCAATAAACCTTAAGGCAATAAATAAGAAATCCCACGATTTTAATCGTGGGATGAGAGCCCTAAGAAGTTGCCTTATGCTTTGTTAACGCCAGGCTTGAGGATTTCAGAGATTGCTCCTTTTAAAACTTCCACTTTCCCAGAAGCAATATTTAAAATTACCGTATGTTCATGGATCTCATCAACAATACCAACAATTCCCATGGCTGTGACTTTATCTCCCTTAGCAAGGTCATTCTTACGTTTTTCCATGGCTTTTCTGCGTTTTTGTTCGGGACGCCATAAGATAAAATAAAAAAACAAAACGGCAATTGCCAACATAATGGCAGGCTGCACAAAAGTATTTTTTGACTGAGCTACTTCTTCTTCTGCAAACAACGGCACAGAGCTCAATAAAAATAGAAAACACGTAACTATATGAGAAAGCATGCAATCACCTTAAATTGGGTTAATTCGAAGCAAGATTATCATAATAGGAAGCGAGCATTCAATGCTTTTCCTAGAGATCGATCTCTCTTTCTAATAAAATAATATTTTCTAGATGCGTCGAATACGGAAACTGATCAATAGGCTGCATCTTTTTTATGCGATATCCTCCAGAGACAAGGTCTGCACATTCTTGAAATTGTGTTTTGGGATTGCAAGAAATGTAGATAATTTTTGGAGAACCTATACGTAAAATATACTTAAGCACTTTATTTTGCATACCACAACGTGGAGGATCAATAACAATTATATCAGGAGTTTTAAAATTTTCATTCCTTTTGCAGAAAGCTTTAGCATCTTCTAGGTAGACTTCGCAATTTGCCTTGTTGTTTGCTTTGATGTTCTCTTGAGCTGAAGCTACAGCATCAGGAATAATTTCAACGCCAATCACCTTTTTCACATAGCAAGAAAGCATGATCCCTATAGTTCCTGCTCCACAATAGAGATCAAGAAGAATTTCCGAACCTTGCGGGTTGATAAACTCTTTAGTGGTTTCTATAATTTTCACAGCCTGACTAATCTGGGGTTGAAAGAAACTTCTGGGACGCAAACTAAAGGATGCGCAGTTATCATCACTAGGTAAAGACAATTCTTGCTGTATGGAGGATTCTCCATAGAGGTTTGTAGTTTTGTAATATGTAGGAATACCACGCGCAGCTACCTTTTCTTCCCAATAGATCGAAGATATGTTTAGAGAAGATGAAAGTAGAATGTTTTTCCATTGCTCTATGATTGTTTCGTCTACCCTATATTCTGGAGCTCCTGATGTTGTTAGAATAACCATAAAATTTTGCTTTGGGCTCCCAATACGGATAGTTAACGTGCATAACGAGCCTATGTTTTTAGGAGGGAAATAGGCCATAAGCTCTGGATATTTATCCCACCATTCTCGAGTGAGTTGTAAAATATCCATAGTGTGCTCATGAATAAGCAGACATCCAGTAACAGGAATGCCTCTCTTTGGTTTTGTAGAGCTGATGAATCCTAAGCTTTTTTCTCCTTCATAGGTTTGAAAAAAGGAGAATTCCATTTTATTTCTTCCTCTTAAAGAAGGAGAACATGGAAGGATAGGAGCAATCATATCCGAGGGAATTAAAGGAGAGAACAACTGATGAAGGAGTTCTTCTTTTTTCTTTAGGGAATCACGATAATCAGATTGAGGGAATGAACATCCTCCACACATACCAAAATGTGGACAGTTTTGGGTTGTAGACATAATTAAGATATAAATTTAGTTTTTGTTAAAGAAATTCTCAGTGAGAACAAAACAACAATTCATAGAGACTTTCGTTTCGGACCCCTAGATGAGATCTTTGAAAGATAGTTTGAGAATATCAAAAGCAAATAGAAATTTTATCACGAAGGAAAATTATATCACTACCTTTTTAAGAAAGAATTTACAGGCGTGACAAATAAAATTAGGGGATAAAAAAGAGGATAAGTAGAAAACTACATATCCTCTAAACGAAATAAAGCTAATGCCGATTATTTTCTAAATCCGCGTGCTTTGGAAGGTTTTTTAGCTTTTTTTGCTGCGAGCTTTTTAGGTGCAGGTTTAGAAGCTTTGACTGCCTTCTTAGTTTTAGCTGCAGGAGCTTTTTTTACCGCAGCTTTTTTCCCTTTGGCAGGAGCCTTAGTTGCTGGCTTACGTTTTAATAACCCAGATTTTTCTGCTTTTATAGATTCTTTTCTGTAAAGTTTCGCAACCTTTTCTAATTTTATAGAGTCTGTGCGTACTCTTTGAGCTGCTGCCTTGTTTCCTTTTTCTGCTTTGGCTAAGTCATGTTGGATGCTATCCAGCAGGTCTTTCATTTTTTTTGCCGTATCTTTTAGCGCCATGAAAAGCGTCCTCTAGTTGCTGTTTTAAACTATTTTTACTTGTTTTAATTTTTAATTAGTTTGTTTGTTCAAATTCATGCAACCATTTTTTAGAAAAAAATAAGACTTTTGTAAGTTATTTGTATTTTGTTATGAGAACACACTTCTTTGTTTATCAACGTGTTAATTTATAAAAAGATTACAAAACAGCTTTAAAAAAATAAGGAACTTTCTGAGAGGATTTGGGTTTTTTTTTCGTGTTTTGAGTAAAATGAAGGACGTATTTGTATCAATTTTTTATGGCATGTAAAGACAAGAAGAATATTTTCTTTGATAATTGGGAATTTATTTTCGATAAATCGAATACAGTTCGAAGTAATGAAACTTCCCGCATCCCTTACTTTCAAAAAATGCCTGCTATAAAGGTAATAGAAGTATTTAGATGAAGAAACTATATCACCCCACCCTATTGCTGAAATCTTTGGTTCGGCTGAGCCTAATTCTTGTTTTAAGTTTTACATTGATTTCAGCAAATATCCCACAGCAGAAATCTTTTGGTCATTGTTGTGCAGATATGCACTCGGCATTGATATCAGGAAAAAATTGTGAAGAACTCTTCACAGAATTTATTGAGCGGGTTCTTATGGATAAAGAGAGTCTCTCCGTCCGCGATTGGGGAACTGTTGTTGTCCTGGTCCGTCAGTATCTTTTGAGATGTATTCGTCAAGGGGAGTGCGAATACGGAGTAAAAATTCTTCAGAAACTACTAACACTACGCTTACCCAAGGATGTTAGGAAAGAATTACAGATATTATGGCAGCGTTTTAATCCAGAGCAGGCTCCTCTGCGAGATATTGTTGAGCAGCTTTTTAACATAGGCTGTCACGAATCTTTACAAGATCACTTGCTCTTTGAACTCTACACAATGACATTGCATAGCAGTTATGAAAACCGTAAACAGGATATCCTATTAGCTAAAGAACAAGGTGATTATAAAAAGGCTCTAGAATTGGCAAAACAACTGATTGAAGCATTAGAAAAGGGATCGTGTAGTCCTCATCCAGAGATACTACAAATAGAAAACACTTTTTTACAAAAGACACTACTTGCTTTGCAAATAAAAATATCACAAGAAGCTTCAGAATCTTGTGATGCTTTACTCACACCCTACTGCTTCTCTGAAATTGCCTATACTGAAGCTGTCGATACCTTGATAATGCGTATAGCCAAAGGTGAGGTTTCTCGTACTGATGAGGTGGATATTGTCTTACTCAACCATGCTTTGCAATGTCTGCCTTTTGCACGGGAAAAAGCGATTCGCGAGCTTGAAGTTCTTATCGATCACGGAGCCTATTTACATTCCACATTACTATATTACGCATATTTCTCTTTGTTAGAACTTTATCATCAAAATAAAGACTTTGCATCAATGGAGCGTTTACTAGAAAGGGGGGATGCAGTCTTTATCCCAGGTCATCCATATTTTCCAGAGTATGGATTTTTTCTAGGAGCAAATTTCTATGCTAAAGGAAATTATGAGAGCGCTCAGAAAGTTTTCTTAGAGATTGTAGATCCAGCTATAAAACTAGGTGCTACTTTCGCTAAGGTGTATGAATATTTAGGATGCATTGCTTATGTTAAGAATCATTATAAGAAGGCAGAAGAATACTTTCTCCGTGCTTATAAGAGTTGGGGACGTGAGGAGTCTGGTATAGGGTTATTTTTAGCATACGTTGTACAAAAGAAAAAAACTTTATGTCAAGAGATGCTCTACCACCCTCAATTTTCTTTTACATACCGCCATTTGATAGATTCTCTCTATTCTTTATCTTATCCAGATCTTGGAAATGAGAATAAATCTGAAAGCAAAAGAGGCCTTAGGGCTTTGCCTGAGCTTTCAGAGATTTATAGCCGCTGTATCTATGATATGATTAAATATAGGAATGCTGTTTATGAGCATCCTATTATAGAGCTTGCCCACAACCACGTTCGTAATCTAGAAAAATGCAATTTAGAAGAAATTTGTAGGGAGACGAAAGATCCAGAATATTATAAAGCCCTAGCTTTTTGGGAAGCACTCCAGTCGGGATCCAAACCAATGTCTCTCCTTGAAATTTCTGATGTTGATGAAGCAAGGATAACTATGCGTTGCTATGAAGCTTTATATTGTCATAATCCCGAAGCTATAGCAATGCTGCCAGAAGCTTTTTCTGAAGAATGTAATTCTTGGCAAACTGCACTGCGAATCGTTTGGACGTTGGTACGACCCAAAGGAACTCCTAATCATTCTAAGTATTGTGATCGCCTTGCGCTCCGTCCCCATGGCGATAGCCTGTATTTTCTTGCTTATGATCTTCAAGAATATTTAATTGGTGATGAAGATGCATTGAAACATCTTTCTTTATTTGCGGACATCTTCCCTAAATCTTCCCTGCTTTCACTTGTCTATTATATGCAAAGCTATAGCGAACGCTCACCTTTGAGGAAAGTCGGATGGTTTATTAAAGCCCTCGAAGAATTTTCTGAGATTTCTTGGTCAGGAGAACATAAAAAAACATGGGCGTATGTCTATTATATGGTAAAGTTAGATCTTGCTGATGCCTACATCTCCTTAGGAAATTTCTCTCAGGCAGTTCATATTCTTGAGGAGGTTAAGGAAGATTGGCAAGTCCCGAATCATCCCAAACTACATTTTCTTAAGGCAGAGGAGTGCTACTTAGCTATGGAACTGCGATGGGTAGAGGGATTGGCATATGGATATTCCCAGTTAAATGAAACAACCCGCCTTTCGAATCATCTTCTTGAGCATGTACAAAAGAGCTTGATTTCACCACGTTCTTATAGAGAATATTATCGAGAGTCTTTAGGAAGGACTACGGCGTTATGCCAGCGTTTTCTCCCTGCTTAAATCGTATATGGTATGATACGCAGAAGCTATACATCGATTGAGCCCTGGACCTGCAATATTTTGCCCTACAATTTTTAAATTTCTCGGTAGACAAGGGAAGATACGTTGCTTCGCTTCTAGGAAACCAACAGCATGTTGAGGTATGCCATCTTGAGGTGAAAATAAAGCAAAAGCATCGGGTTTTTGATTGATATGCAGGTATTCTGAAAGAGCTGCTATAGCAAAGGCATGGGCTTCCGCTTCTCGCCATTTTCCTTCAACTAGAAGGGAGAGAACAGTTTTTCCTGAAAACGGTTGTGGGAAGATCTGTGAGTTCCAGACGATGCCTAAAAGGGGAAGCTCGTCTGCAAATAGCATCCCATAACCTTTGGGAAGAGAGAAACTAGGGTGATGCCAACCCAAGCTGATGCTAGATAGATTCCAAGGGAGAACTCTTTTTGCTAAATCTTCAATTCTGTGATTAGGAAGCAAGAGAGGGAGCTGATCCATAGGTCCTGTATAGATCACCATATCTGCAGAAAATGTATCCGAAAGTGTGGTTACGCAAGCTTCTTTTAGCGAACAATCGATGTTAGTTACGCAAGTTGAAAACTTCCATGTTGCGGGAAGTTTTTCTTTGATAGTAGTAATTAAAGTTCCCAAAGAAGGAGAGAGAGAGGCAAGATATCCTTCGCGCTTAGGAATCTTTTTTTGTGGTCTGTTTTTAAGATAACTGCGTAATAGAGAACCGCTGCAAGCTTCTCTCTTTGCAAGTTCAGGAAAAGCCATGTGAGTGGAGAGAATCCCGCTATGACCTGCACGTATTGCTGTGATTACTGGATCTAAAATGTAGTTTGTAAAATTTTGTGAACTATGCCGTTTTAAAAAATCCTGAACAGAGCTATCTTGCACATAGCAAGGCGCACGGAGATCCTTAATTAAAGAAGAAAGCAAACCCTCTTTGATTAAAGTCCATGCAGATATTTTATGCGCTTTTCCCCTGTAATGGACAAAACGCTTTTTCGCTGCATTATCACTGAAGATCAACGAATTTTGAAGGCCCAGTTCGTGGATAAGTCTTAGAGTATAATTTCCCTCTCCGCGAGTCAGGAATCCTTTAGGACCGAGGTCAAAAGAAAACCCTTCGTGATATTCAGTGTGGACAAGGCCCCCTGCGCAGGCTCTTTTATCTAAGATAAGTATTTCGACTTGTGGGAATTTTTGGTGCAGCCACCAACCTGCAGCAAGACCAGAGATTCCTGCCCCTATAATGATTGCTGAATTCAAACCAACCTCCTCTATCGAAGTTTCTCTGGATTTTTATATAGAAGCAGAGAAACACTCTTTTTTAGATACTTTATCGAGAAAATAGCGATCGAAAGCTGTGGCAATGACTCTGACAAACAGTTCTCCAAGAGGCGTTACTTTCAAAGAGCAAGAACTGTTGTAAATGAGACCTGTAGTTTCCATGCTGATCAAGCGATCACGACTTTCTATAAAATAAGCATCAAACTGATATCCAAAAAGATTCAAAAACTCTTCCTTTTCTACCGAAAAAGTGCACATTAACTTATGGATTACCCATTTTCTAATGCGATCGTCTTCAGTAAGAATTTTACTTTTCACAGTAGGAAATGTTCCTCCAAGTACGGTTTTGTGATATGCCTCAAGGGTTTTGGCATTCTGTAGATAAATTCCACGAATAAAGCTTGTAGAAGTCATCCCTAAACCAAGAAGATCTTCCTCTGGAGGGAGAGAATACCCCTGGAAATTGCGGATCAGAGTTTTATTTTTAAAGGCAAGGGTTAGAGGATCATGGGGAAGAGAAAAATGATCCATGCCGATGGCCTGGTATCCTGCTTTTGTAAGCAAGTGCCTCGATTGAGAATAAATCGCGAATTTCTCTTCCATAGAAGGCATATCAGTAGCTTTCATTGCTTTTTGGTGCGGCTTGATCCAGGGAACCGAGGCAAAAGAAAATAGCGCAAGACGGTCTGGACGCATCGCTAAAATATCTTGAATTGTTTTAGCAAATGTCACTTTTGTTTGTTTGGGAAGGCCATAGATTAAATCGATATTGATACTTTGGAAGCCTAGTTCCTTAAATTTTTCATATGCTCCTATGGATTCTTCCTTGGATTGTCGTCGTTTTACAGCTTCTTGGACAGCAGCTTGGGTATCTTGAATGCCCAAGCTGACTCTGTTAAACCCTAACTTCTGAAAGAAATCGGCTTTTTCTATATCGCTTCTTAGAGAACGAGGATCAACTTCAATAGCAATTTCTTCAGTATGCGTAAGATCGAAGAGCTTGTGTAGTTTGTCAAAAAGCCGATGAAACAACTCTCTTGAAAGTCGACTAGGAGTTCCTCCTCCAAAATGAATTCGGGATACCTGAGGCCTAGTCCCTATGTTTTGAACTACAAGTTCCATTTCTCGGATTAGGGTGTTGATATAAGCTTCTACAACATCTTCACGACGGTTCAAAACAACAGAACAGCCGCAATACAAACACATTGATTGACAGAAGGGAATGTGGAAATAAAGAGAGAGGGGTCGGGGGTTTTCTCTAATTTTCTCGAAAGCTAGAAAAGCTGGAGTCGCATCAGAAGATTCCCATTCTAAAGCTGTAGGGTAACTTGTGTACCTGGGCGCGGGTTGATGAAGTCCTTCTAAGAATTTAAAGTTGACATTGAACATAAGAAACTACCAACTGGACGTTTTCTAAAGGTGTTTCAGGAAGAATCCCATGTCCAGAATTAAAAATGAAGTTAGGAAATGTTCTTAAAGGAACAAGGAAATTTTCTACATAGTTTAATAATTTTTCTTGGGGCAATAAAAATAGTGCTGGATCCATATTTCCTTGTAGAGAAGGCATAGGAATGGGATTTTTTTGAATGCGATGAAGGTCTACATGATAATCTGGGTGGAGGGTATCAGCTTGAGTGGCTTTGAGAGTGTAGAAATTTTCTTCAAAACAACGGCAAAATAAACTCACGGGAATAGAGTGCTCTTTAAGTTTTGCTATTAGGGTACGATTTGGTTCTGTCACATAGCGTGTAAATAATGCTGAAGGAAGACGCAGACTGGAAGATTCAAAAAGCTGTACAGCAACAGCTCCTGCATCGATTTGTGTTTTTAGGTAAATCTCAGTCCCTTCAATGATTTTAGAGAGTAGCTCATCGAATTTTTTGGGATAACTATATAAAAAAGACATTGTCTTAGAGAAATCTTTGGAAGCACCTCCATCGATTAGATAGCTGGCTAGCGTAAAGGGAGATGCTGCAAAAACAATAAGAGGGACAGAAAGTTTTTTAGTGAGACTTCTAATAGCATCCAAAAGATAGCAGAAAGTAGTTTGTGGATCGGAAGTAAAGGTGAAAGGTTGCTCTGGAGAAAATTGTATGCGGGGACCAGGAGAAAAGTCGTAAGTCACGCCAAAACCATCCAAGATCGATAGAATATCAGCAAAGAGAATAGCAGCATCTACATTGAGCAAAGAAGGCCCTAAAAGCGTAGTCTCTACAATTGCCTCCGTATTATGAAAAAAAGTCTTTAAGGATTGGGATCCTTTTAATTCTTGGTATGGAGGCATATACCTTCCCACCTGTCGTAAAAGCCATATGGGAGGATGTGAGGCACTTTTAGATTTTAAAAGATCAAAAAAAGCAGACATAGATGTCCTAATTACGAAGCGTTCATTAAGAGGCCCCTTTCTATAGACTCAATGACTTCTTTGGTTAGAAGTTCAGGAGTGGGCGATAGAGCATAGGGCAGGGTTTTCTTGGTCTGTTCAGATTTGCTAAGGCATTTTTGAACATACAGAGCATTAGCAGTTCCCTTAATGCTGCAAATGCCGTGCTGTAGAGCAAATAGACGGACTTGGGCAAGGGCAAAAAGCCAGGAGATCTCTTGAGGTAAGGGACCAAAGCGATCTCGCATTTCTTCTTGTATTGCGGCAAGCTCTTCATCATTTTCAGCATTACCGATTTTTTGGTAAAATTCGATGCGCATTGAGGCAGTTTCGATATAGGTATCAGGAATACGCGAATTGTAAGGAAATTCTATTTTCACATCGTCATTAAAAAGTAGAGGAGACGTATGTTTTTTTAAAGCTGAAACAGCTTTTTTTAGTAACCTACAGTACAGATTAAACCCTATAGTTCCTATGTGCCCTGATTGATCTGTTCCAAGAATATTCCCTGCTCCGCGGATTTCTAAATCGTGGAGAGCAATCTTCATTCCCCCCCCATATTCTTGCTTATTTAAAGCAGCTAATCGCTTGGCTGCCTCGCCAGTTAATCTGTCTAAGTGAGAAACTAGAAAATAACAGTATGCTTTTTTATTCCAACGCCCTACACGTCCCTTCATTTGATAAAGATCCGCCATACCAAACTTATCGGCATGATCTATCAAAATAGTATTGGCATTCGGAATATCAATACCGTTTTCTATTAATGCAGTAGCAACTAGGATATTGGTTTGCTGGTTTTTAAATTTCGTAAAAATGTTAGAGAGATCCTCAGAGCACATCTGACCATGAGCGACGCCAATACGAGCTTCAGGGATCAGATTGCGAATTGTCTGAGAGAATCCCGCTATGACCTGCACGTATTGCTGTGATTACTGGATCTAAAATGTAGTTTGTAAAATTTTGTGAACTATGCCGTTTTAAAAAATCCTGAACAGAGCTATCTTGCACATAGCAAGGCGCACGGAGATCCTTAATTAAAGAAGAAAGCAAACCCTCTTTGATTAAAGTCCATGCAGATATTTTATGCGCTTTTCCCCTGTAATGGACAAAACGCTTTTTCGCTGCATTATCACTGAAGATCAACGAATTTTGAAGGCCCAGTTCGTGGATAAGTCTTAGAGTATAATTTCCCTCTCCGCGAGTCAGGAATCCTTTAGGACCGAGGTCAAAAGAAAACCCTTCGTGATATTCAGTGTGGACAAGGCCCCCTGCGCAGGCTCTTTTATCTAAGATAAGTATTTCGACTTGTGGGAATTTTTGGTGCAGCCACCAACCTGCAGCAAGACCAGAGATTCCTGCCCCTATAATGATTGCTGAATTCAAACCAACCTCCTCTATCGAAGTTTCTCTGGATTTTTATATAGAAGCAGAGAAACACTCTTTTTTAGATACTTTATCGAGAAAATAGCGATCGAAAGCTGTGGCAATGACTCTGACAAACAGTTCTCCAAGAGGCGTTACTTTCAAAGAGCAAGAACTGTTGTAAATGAGACCTGTAGTTTCCATGCTGATCAAGCGATCACGACTTTCTATAAAATAAGCATCAAACTGATATCCAAAAAGATTCAAAAACTCTTCCTTTTCTACCGAAAAAGTGCACATTAACTTATGGATTACCCATTTTCTAATGCGATCGTCTTCAGTAAGAATTTTACTTTTCACAGTAGGAAATGTTCCTCCAAGTACGGTTTTGTGATATGCCTCAAGGGTTTTGGCATTCTGTAGATAAATTCCACGAATAAAGCTTGTAGAAGTCATCCCTAAACCAAGAAGATCTTCCTCTGGAGGGAGAGAATACCCCTGGAAATTGCGGATCAGAGTTTTATTTTTAAAGGCAAGGGTTAGAGGATCATGGGGAAGAGAAAAATGATCCATGCCGATGGCCTGGTATCCTGCTTTTGTAAGCAAGTGCCTCGATTGAGAATAAATCGCGAATTTCTCTTCCATAGAAGGCATATCAGTAGCTTTCATTGCTTTTTGGTGCGGCTTGATCCAGGGAACCGAGGCAAAAGAAAATAGCGCAAGACGGTCTGGACGCATCGCTAAAATATCTTGAATTGTTTTAGCAAATGTCACTTTTGTTTGTTTGGGAAGGCCATAGATTAAATCGATATTGATACTTTGGAAGCCTAGTTCCTTAAATTTTTCATATGCTCCTATGGATTCTTCCTTGGATTGTCGTCGTTTTACAGCTTCTTGGACAGCAGCTTGGGTATCTTGAATGCCCAAGCTGACTCTGTTAAACCCTAACTTCTGAAAGAAATCGGCTTTTTCTATATCGCTTCTTAGAGAACGAGGATCAACTTCAATAGCAATTTCTTCAGTATGCGTAAGATCGAAGAGCTTGTGTAGTTTGTCAAAAAGCCGATGAAACAACTCTCTTGAAAGTCGACTAGGAGTTCCTCCTCCAAAATGAATTCGGGATACCTGAGGCCTAGTCCCTATGTTTTGAACTACAAGTTCCATTTCTCGGATTAGGGTGTTGATATAAGCTTCTACAACATCTTCACGACGGTTCAAAACAACAGAACAGCCGCAATACAAACACATTGATTGACAGAAGGGAATGTGGAAATAAAGAGAGAGGGGTCGGGGGTTTTCTCTAATTTTCTCGAAAGCTAGAAAAGCTGGAGTCGCATCAGAAGATTCCCATTCTAAAGCTGTAGGGTAACTTGTGTACCTGGGCGCGGGTTGATGAAGTCCTTCTAAGAATTTAAAGTTGACATTGAACATAAGAAACTACCAACTGGACGTTTTCTAAAGGTGTTTCAGGAAGAATCCCATGTCCAGAATTAAAAATGAAGTTAGGAAATGTTCTTAAAGGAACAAGGAAATTTTCTACATAGTTTAATAATTTTTCTTGGGGCAATAAAAATAGTGCTGGATCCATATTTCCTTGTAGAGAAGGCATAGGAATGGGATTTTTTTGAATGCGATGAAGGTCTACATGATAATCTGGGTGGAGGGTATCAGCTTGAGTGGCTTTGAGAGTGTAGAAATTTTCTTCAAAACAACGGCAAAATAAACTCACGGGAATAGAGTGCTCTTTAAGTTTTGCTATTAGGGTACGATTTGGTTCTGTCACATAGCGTGTAAATAATGCTGAAGGAAGACGCAGACTGGAAGATTCAAAAAGCTGTACAGCAACAGCTCCTGCATCGATTTGTGTTTTTAGGTAAATCTCAGTCCCTTCAATGATTTTAGAGAGTAGCTCATCGAATTTTTTGGGATAACTATATAAAAAAGACATTGTCTTAGAGAAATCTTTGGAAGCACCTCCATCGATTAGATAGCTGGCTAGCGTAAAGGGAGATGCTGCAAAAACAATAAGAGGGACAGAAAGTTTTTTAGTGAGACTTCTAATAGCATCCAAAAGATAGCAGAAAGTAGTTTGTGGATCGGAAGTAAAGGTGAAAGGTTGCTCTGGAGAAAATTGTATGCGGGGACCAGGAGAAAAGTCGTAAGTCACGCCAAAACCATCCAAGATCGATAGAATATCAGCAAAGAGAATAGCAGCATCTACATTGAGCAAAGAAGGCCCTAAAAGCGTAGTCTCTACAATTGCCTCCGTATTATGAAAAAAAGTCTTTAAGGATTGGGATCCTTTTAATTCTTGGTATGGAGGCATATACCTTCCCACCTGTCGTAAAAGCCATATGGGAGGATGTGAGGCACTTTTAGATTTTAAAAGATC
The DNA here is from genome assembly GCF_002817655.1 of Candidatus Chlamydia corallus. Taxonomy (NCBI): domain Bacteria; kingdom Pseudomonadati; phylum Chlamydiota; class Chlamydiia; order Chlamydiales; family Chlamydiaceae; genus Chlamydia; species Candidatus Chlamydia corallus. The sequence goes on along the minus strand of NZ_NWQK01000001.1, from coordinate 430,590 downwards.
AAAAAAAGCAGACATAGATGTCCTAATTACGAAGCGTTCATTAAGAGGCCCCTTTCTATAGACTCAATGACTTCTTTGGTTAGAAGTTCAGGAGTGGGCGATAGAGCATAGGGCAGGGTTTTCTTGGTCTGTTCAGATTTGCTAAGGCATTTTTGAACATACAGAGCATTAGCAGTTCCCTTAATGCTGCAAATGCCGTGCTGTAGAGCAAATAGACGGACTTGGGCAAGGGCAAAAAGCCAGGAGATCTCTTGAGGTAAGGGACCAAAGCGATCTCGCATTTCTTCTTGTATTGCGGCAAGCTCTTCATCATTTTCAGCATTACCGATTTTTTGGTAAAATTCGATGCGCATTGAGGCAGTTTCGATATAGGTATCAGGAATACGCGAATTGTAAGGAAATTCTATTTTCACATCGTCATTAAAAAGTAGAGGAGACGTATGTTTTTTTAAAGCTGAAACAGCTTTTTTTAGTAACCTACAGTACAGATTAAACCCTATAGTTCCTATGTGCCCTGATTGATCTGTTCCAAGAATATTCCCTGCTCCGCGGATTTCTAAATCGTGGAGAGCAATCTTCATTCCCCCCCCATATTCTTGCTTATTTAAAGCAGCTAATCGCTTGGCTGCCTCGCCAGTTAATCTGTCTAAGTGAGAAACTAGAAAATAACAGTATGCTTTTTTATTCCAACGCCCTACACGTCCCTTCATTTGATAAAGATCCGCCATACCAAACTTATCGGCATGATCTATCAAAATAGTATTGGCATTCGGAATATCAATACCGTTTTCTATTAATGCAGTAGCAACTAGGATATTGGTTTGCTGGTTTTTAAATTTCGTAAAAATGTTAGAGAGATCCTCAGAGCACATCTGACCATGAGCGACGCCAATACGAGCTTCAGGGATCAGATTGCGAATTGTCTCGGCAAGAGTATAAATGCTTTCAATGCGATTATGAATTACATAGGCTTGTCCTCCTCGAAGGAGCTCATGTCTTAAAGCTGCTGTCAGGGTTTCGGTAGTATGTTCCATTACAAAAGTACTTACAGGTAACCTATCCAAAGGAGGCATGCTAATCACAGAGAGATCACGGGCTCCAGATAGAGACATGTGTAATGTTCTTGGAATGGGAGTCGCGGATACTGTAAGACAGTCAATATTAGGATAGCGCTCTTTAAGATTATCCTTAACTTTAACTCCAAAGCGTTGTTCTTCATCAATAACTAGTAAACCAGGATTATTAAACTCTAGGTTCTTGTTAATTAGCTTATGAGTCCCAATAAGAATATCAATTTGTCCTGAAGCAACTTTTTCAAAGATGAGTTTTTGCACTTTGGCTTGGCAGAAACGGGAAAGCACAGCAATCTCTATCGGTAACCCTGCCATTCTTTGCTTAAAAGTTTCATAGTGTTGTGTTGCTAAAATCGTAGTGGGAACCATAACAATAACTTGCCGATGGCCGTCGCAAACGGCCTTTACTGCAGCTCGCATAATGACTTCAGTCTTTCCAAAGCCAGCATCACCACAAATCAATCTATCCATGAGTTTTGGAGACATCATGTCATTATAAATTTGATCGATAGCCTTTAGCTGATCAGGGGTCTCTTCATAAGGAAAAGTTTCGGCAAACTTGATTACCGATTCTCCGTGAGGAGGATAAACGAAAGCAGGAGTTGTGGAACGTTGTGCTTCTAGCTGTAAAAGCTTCTCTGCATAGACGATCAAAGATTTTTCTGTGAGATCTCGAGACCGCCTCCACTTCGAACTATTTAGATGATGGAGATTGACAGACTTATCAGAAGTTCCCACATAGCGAGAGATTAGATATGCCTGATTTGAAGGAACATAAAGCCGAGCTTTATCTGCATACTCTAAAACAAGATAATCTGTTTCAATATTGAGATGGTTAGGTTTTTTTTCTACTCCTACAAATTTTCCAATTCCGTTATGGATATGGACAACAGTTTCTCCTGGAATCGGAACAAAAACTTCTTCAGTAGTAACCGAAAAGTGAGTACGTTGTTTTTGCCTCCGTAGTACTTTTGTAGAAGCAAACTCTGATAGGGAAATCGCTGCAAAGGCTTCGTTCACTAGTGCAAAGCTCGAAGTTAGATTTCCTGTTTTTTCATAGATTTCAACATCCCCACTAGCGACAGTCTCTGCTAGAGCTCGCGCCTCTTTTAAAGATTTAGTTTTTGTGCTGTAGATTGCTAATTTTAATGGTTTGCCATGAGGAGGCATGTATTCTTGGAGATGCTGTAAGAAAGTGAGTAAAGGATTCCCATCACTCTCAGCAATTTGAGAGGGGTATAGTATAGAAACGGATTCGCGAAGAGCTTCTATATTTCGGTGAAATGCCTCGATGATAACGCGGTTTTCCTTGAGATTCTTTACATTGGGGAAAAGAACCTCAGAGAAATAGACTTGATGCGACGTTGCAATGCGATCGTAAAAACTTCCAATGGGGAAAAATCTATCTGGAAGAGAAGAAAGTGTTCCAGAAATATCGGCAAAGTCATCTTCTAAAATTTCTAGGTTGTCAAAGAGATATAGAGGAGAAGTTTTGAAATAGTCTAATAGAGAATGAGAATACTTCCCTTGAGCAGACTCTTCTATATAGGCTGGAGAGATAGAAATTTTTGAGACTTTTCCCGTAGATAGCTGATCTGAGGGGTTATACGATCTGATAGAAATGATCTTCTCTCCCCAAAATTCCATTCGGAAAGGCTCGGGAGAGGATAAGGGGAAAATATCAACGATGCCCCCGCGATAAGAAAATTCTCCCTTTTCACTCGTTAGCATTACCTGAGAATATCCTAAATTTCTACATAGTTCTGTAGTTGTTTCTGGATCCAAGATATCTCCAACTGCGAGATCGAGATGTTGTTGGCTTGTTGCTTCTGGAGAGCGGGTTTTTTCTAGAAGAGCCTTTAACGTCGTTACACAGAATATCGGAGCATCTTGCTGGTTCAAGTTGTAAAGAACGTTGTCTCGCTTCCCTACAGCATCTATGTTCACTAATTTTGGAGAGAGATCAATTTCAGAAGAGGGAAATTCTATAGGGGATTTTTCTAAAAATGTCCTTAAATTTTCAAAGAGATCGTCGAGACGTGCAGGTGTCGTAATCATAACTACAGAAGCACGATAGTCATGAAACATCTTTGCTGCAAGGAATGCCGTCGCTCCTGGATGAATATTTTCTAATAGTAAAGGAAGCGTTCTCTCCTTGAATTCTTTGGAAATAGAAAAATCTAAATTAATTGGGTTGAAATCCATTGCCATAAAGTTTCATTTAATACTTCTGTTCCTGGAAGAGAGGGAGCACTACCTTGTGCGGATTGGTCCTTTCCTCCCCAGCGGCCACCACAAGGAGTAAGGACGGCCTTCAATAAATCCTGAGCAAGGACGCCTTGTGTGATGAGGTCGTCAGAGACTCGGGATAGTATAATATATTTTCCATTTTTCTCTGTTGTCCATAGAGAAACTAATTTTTTCGGAATCCTTTGATGTAAGCATTGTGCGTACTGCTGCAAACGATGATTCTCATTTTCTGCTAGATGATGAACGAGATAGGTGATTCCCTCTCGTTGATGACAACCGTTGATTAACTTATCTAATTTTGTCTGAATAAGACTGTTTTCTAACTCAGTTAACAGTTTTTCTTGTTGTTTGCGCTCATCTAAAGTTGCCGTGAGCCTTGGTAAAATCTGATCCCTAGGAACTTGTAATAGTAGAGCAATCTCTTCTAGTATTTCGCTTTGTTGGTGTACCATTGCCTCAGCTTCCTCCCCAGTGACAGCTTCGATACGTCGAATCCCCATCGCTATAGCATGTTCTTTGACAATACGGAAGAACCCGATATCTCCTGTAGCTTCCGCATGAGTGCCTCCACAAAGTTCGTGAGATTGCCCTGCAGAAATTACTCGGACAACATCACTATACTTATCTCCAAAGAACTGTTTGATTTCTGAGGATCCCATCACATCAGAATAGAGAGATTCACGAATATTTACAGGATGATTCTCTCGGATACTTTCGTTGACCAGAGTTTCAATAGAGAAAAGATCTTCAGGTGAGATTGCCTGAGGGTGGGTAAAATCTAAACGGATTTTTGTATCGTCAACATAGGAGCCTGCTTGACGAATGTGATCACCTAAAGTCATTTCTAAAGCTTTGTGTAATAGGTGACAGGCAGTGTGATTGTTCGCAATCTTCTTCCTACGAGAACAATCTACTTGAGCAGTAACCGCAGCCTCTACAGTTAAAATTCCTTGGGAAATTTTCCCGTGATGTACGATTAAACCAGCTTTAGGAGACGTTGTGTGGGTAACAATAAAAGTCCCTTCACTACAAAAGATCTCACCAGAATCCCCAATCTGACCGCCTTTTTCTGCATAAAAAGGAGAAACTTTTAATATAATTGCACCCTCTTCTTTCTCCTGAAGAGAAGAAACTAGGTGATCTTTAAAAACGATTGCTTCGATAAACGTATCACAAGAGAGGTTATCATATCCTATAAATTCCGAAGCTAAATTTAATTCACTGTAAATAGATCCAGAAATTCCTTCTGATTTAGCAATATTTTTTCTAGAACGTTCCTTAGCTTCTTGTTCTAACTTATGGAATGTATCCATGTCGATACTATAATTGTAGTCTTTAGCTAACAAAGAAATCTCATCAATAGGCATGCCATAGGTATCTTTGAGCTTAAAAGCATCTTCGCCTGAAATAGAGGACAAAGAGGAGGAACTTTTCAAAACTTGTTGTAAAAGGTTCCCTCCACGGTCCAGGGTTTTAAAAAAACTTTCTTCTTCTAAAGTAAGTGCTTTTTGAATTTGAGATAGTGAATTCTTTAATTCTGGGTATGCCTCTCCCATAGCATCTACTAATGAAGGAACAATTTCTGCCAAGAAAGGATTATGAAAACCTAAACGTCGTCCGTAGTTTACGGATCTTCTTAAAATTTTCCTTAGCACATAGCCTCGCTCGGTATTACCTGGCAGGAGACCATCAGCAATAGCAAAAGATAAAGAACGTACGTGATCTGCAATCACCCGGAAAGCCGCACCACTATCATCAGGATGATATACTTTTCCAGATAGCTCCTCTGTCTTTGCAATTAACTCTCGCAATACATCAGCTTCAAAAACAGTGTGAGTCCCAGCAATTAAAGAGACAAGCCTCTCTAGACCAGCTCCTGTATCGACGTGTTTATTAGGTAAAGCAAGTAAAGAGCCTTCGCTAGTGCGATTAAATTCCATGAAGACTAAATTCCAATATTCGAGGAAACGCTCTCCTTCAGTATCTTCAAGGGGAGAAGAGGCTTTCCCAAAACTGGGGCCGCGGTCAAAGAAAAGCTCCGAACAATAGCCACAGGGGCCTGTGTTCGCCATGCTCCAGAAATTATCCTTATCTGTAAGACGGAAAATACGATCTGTAGGGAGATATTTTTCCCAAAGAGCAAATGCTTCATCGTCTTTTTCGTGCACTGTAGCGTAAAGTCCTTCGGGATTAAAATTAAAAACAGATAGAGATACTTCCCAAGCAAACGCAATAGCCTCTGCTTTAAAGTAGTCTCCGAAAGAAAAGTTTCCTAACATTTCAAAGAATGTGAGATGTCTTGAAGTATGACCCACATTATCTAGATCGTTGTGTTTCCCTCCAGCACGAATGCATTTTTGTGATGTTGTGGCTCGAGAGTAGCTTACCTTCTCTTTGTTTAGGAAGATGTCCTTAAACTGATTCATTCCTGCATTAGTAAAAAGAAGGGAGGGATCATTGTGAGGAAATACTGGAGAGGAGGGAAGAATTGTATGGTGACGGTTAGCAAAAAATTTTAAAAAATTAGAGCGAATAGTATTGCTTAACATGAAAAAGACTCTCAAAGGCAGCGGTTTTTCAGATTCTTTGCCATTATAGGAGAGTTCTTTATTTTCGTCTCTATCCCTAATTTTGAGTTAAAAAAACTTCATTGGTTCGCATGGAGATGCTATCAAAAGTTCATGTGTTTTTGCAGGAATTGCTGGGTAAGAGTTGCTTGCTTTTTGGTTGGGGATGACCTATAGTTTGTGCTTTTGTATAGAAGGTCTTTAAGGTTTACTTATGATCAATAAAGAATTAGATATTGGTATTTTAGGAAAAATCGCTGGGGCCATCAAACAACTTAGTATTGAATCGATTCAGAAAGCCTCTTCTGGTCATCCAGGACTTCCCTTAGGATGTGCAGAACTTGCCGCTTATCTATATAGCTATGTACTGAGGCAAAATCCACGTGATCCTCATTGGATCAATAGAGATCGGTTTGTCTTGTCCGCAGGCCATGGATCGGCTCTTCTCTACTCTTGTTTACATCTTTCTGGATTCGATGTTTCCTTAGAGGATCTTCAGGAATTTCGGCAGCTTCATTCTCGAACTCCAGGACATCCCGAGTACGGTGAAACTGTAGGAGTCGAGGCAACAACAGGTCCTTTAGGACAAGGATTAGGTAATGCGGTAGGCATGGCTTTGTCCATGAAAATGCTAGAATCTCGATTTAATCGTCCTGGACACAATATTTTTAATGGCAAGATCTATTGCTTGGCAGGGGACGGCTGCTTTATGGAAGGAGTTAGCCATGAAGTTTGTAGTTTCGCAGGCTCTTTAAATTTAAATAATCTTGTTGTTATCTATGATTACAATAACGTTGTTCTTGATGGATATCTTAATGAAACGAGTGTCGAGGATACAAAAAAACGTTTTGAAGCTTATGGCTGGGATGTATATCAAATTGACGGGTATGACTTTGTCCATATTCATGAGACTTTTTCGAGCATCAAACATGGTCAAGAACGTCCTGTACTCGTCATTGCCCATACGATTATTGGTCACGGTTCGCCCAAGGAAGGGACAAATAAAGCCCACGGTTCTCCTTTAGGAATTGAAGGGACAAGCGCAACAAAACAGTTTTGGCATCTTCCTGAAGAGAAATTTTTTGTTCCTCCTGCGGTAAAGAACTTCTTTTCTCATAAAATACAAGAAGATCGAAAAGCACAGGAGCAATGGCTTGATGAAGTTCGTGTTTGGTCCAAACAGTTTCCAGAATTGTACGAAGAATTTCTTAAGTTGACCTCTCATAAGTTGCCCAAAAACCTAGAATCCGTTGTGCAAAGTGTAGAAATGCCAGACTCTATAGCTGGCCGCGCTGCTTCAAATAAACTGATACAAGTACTAGTGCAGCACATTCCCTATTTGATTGGTGGGTCTGCAGATCTTTCGAGTTCAGACGGTACTTGGATTGCAAATGAAAAAGTAATCCATACGTATGATTTCTCTGGAAGAAACATTAAATACGGTGTTCGTGAGTTTGGTATGGCGACAATTATGAACGGACTCGCTTACAGCCAGGTGTTTCATCCTTTTGGTGGAACATTTTTAGTGTTTTCTGACTATATGCGTAACGCTATTCGTTTAGCAGCACTCTCTAAATTGCCAGTCATTTACCAATTGACTCATGATTCTATATTTGTTGGAGAAGACGGACCTACACACCAGCCTGTGGAACAATTGATGTCTTTGCGCGCTATCCCTGGATTATATGTAATACGTCCTGCTGATGCTAATGAAGTTAAAGGAGCGTGGATTGCAGCATTAAAGCACTCAGGCCCTACAGTCATTGTATTGTCGCGACAAGCATTGCCCACATTATCTGCTGCGCACCGGCCTTTTAAAGATGGTGTAGGCCGTGGTGCTTATATTGTCTTAAAAGAGTCTGGAGAAAAACCTGACTATACTCTCTTTGCCACAGGATCTGAAGTTTCTTTGGCTCTTTCTGTAGCTAAAGAACTAGAACACTTAGATAAGCAAGTGCGAGTGATTTCCTTCCCGTGTTGGGAGCTTTTTGAAGCTCAAGATGTAGACTACAAGCAGAGTATTGTGGGTGGGGATCTTGGAATTCGTGTCTCTATAGAGGCAGGATCTGCTTTGGGGTGGTATAAGTATATCGGATCCGAAGGTTTAGCTATTGCTATGGATAGATTCGGATACTCAGGAGCTCCTGATGATGTTTCTGAAGAATGCGGATTTACTACAGAGCAAATTCTTCAGAGAATTCTCTCTCAATAGTCATGGTCAGAGGCTCCAGATCCTCTAGCCATAGTGTCATCGGCTTCTCCAATTTCCATATGAGGAAGCCCTTGATAAGGCAGACCTTTCTTATGTCCAGAAGCAGCGCGTTTTTGCATGATTTTTTCAAGATTTTCTATGACTTCTTGACCTGTTATGATGTGGTCTTTCGTATAGGTATTAAAGACGTGATTGCCACTCGATTTTGTTTTGATCCCCCCCTTCCTTAGGGGAAGATCTGAAATCAATAATAACGCTCCAATAGGCAGATTTCTGCGGTATCCCGCAGCAAAAAGTGTTGCGCATTCCATTTCTGCGGATTGAGCTTTAGTTTCGTAGAGTTTTTGTCTAAATTTTTTGTTAAATTCCCAAAAGCGAATGTTCGTCGTATGGGTAATACCAATATGGTAATTTACCTTCTTATCTTCTAAAACTTCAGTTATTGCTTTCTGTACAATAAAATTTGCAAGAGCAGGAACTTCAGGAGGAAAATAGGCATCAGAAGTTCCCTCCCCACGTATACTAGCCATAGGAACAAAGTAATCGCCAACTTGATAATGAGAGCGCAATCCTCCACACATTCCTAACATTAGCCCCGCCTTCATACAAGGAAGAAAAGCACATAAGTCTATAGTTAATGCAGCTCCTGGAGACCCTGGTTTAAAATCTAAAATTGAAGTTTTGATGTGAGGAGCATGGGCAGCAGAGAACATAGAACCTTCAAAGACGGGAACTCCATGTATTTTCGCAAAGGTTTGGATGTAGTAAGAAAAGTTTGTGAGTAAGAGATAAGGACAAAATTGCTTCACGCTAGAGCCAGAATAACGCTCTAACATATCTTGAGCAATTTTGCATTCGGAATTAAGTTTGGGCACGCCCTCTCCTTTAAGCTGCTTTTTTTAGATTCTTAGCATTCTTATTGTTTCTCGGTCATTAAAAAAATCTTAGAAATAGGGAGTTGCAATCTTGATAGCGGGTAGCTGCTGTCCTTTGTATAGAAGCAGGTTCCCTCTATTCTTGATATATATATTCTTCTGGACAAAGGAGAAAAAGCTCGATAACATAAATCGAAGAAAATTAGGAAACAGATTGCTTTATGGTTCGTGTAAGTACTAGTGAATTCCGTGTGGGATTAAGAATCCAAATTGATGGTCAGCCATACCTGATTTTACAAAATGATTTTGTAAAACCAGGGAAGGGTCAAGCTTTTAATAGAATCAAAGTGAAAAATTTTTTAACTGGCAGAGTGATTGAACGGACCTATAAGTCTGGAGAATCCGTAGAGATTGCGGATATCCGAGAGCACTCCATGCGTCTTCTCTATACTGATCAAGAAGGGGCAACGTTTATGGATGACGAGACTTTTGAACAAGAAGTCGTGTTCTGGGATAAACTTGAGAATATCAGACAATGGTTGTTAGAAGATGTTATCTATACCCTAGTTTTGTATAACGGTGATGTGGTTGCTGTAGAGCCTCCGATTTTTATGGAGCTTAGCATTGCACAAACAGCTCCAGGAGTTCGTGGAGATACAGCATCAGGACGTGTTTTAAAGCCCGCTGTGACAAATACAGGAGCTAAGATTATGGTCCCTATCTTTATTGATGAGGGGGAATTGGTCAAAGTGGATACTCGTACGGGGAGCTATGAATCTCGAGTTTCTAAATAGATAGTCGTTGTAGGAAAAGCGTCTCTATCTTAGAGTGCGCAATATGGAAACTAAGAAAATAAAAGAGCTATCTAGAGAGGCTCAACTACTAAAAAAATTAAGAGAGAAGGCTCAAGGTCTTGATGAAGAGAATAAGCGCAAATCTTGGGTTGCTAAGCTTGTAGCTATGCCAGAATCTCTCCGCAATGTTAAGAAAGAAGAGTTAGTGGAAACTCCTGAATTATTTCAAACTATAGCAGAGAAGATTCTAGAAGAGGGCGTTTAAGTCGCCACTTTAATTGTTCCTACGAGTCATTCTACAGCTCCTGAAAATTCAAACTCGCTTCATTACCAATCTCTAAAGGTGCATTAAAATCTAAGAGGTTTTTCAAAACCATAGTATGCACCTGATATTTCTCAGGATACAGGTCTATAACATGGAAACGTGAGTTCGTGGGTAGAGAGATCGATCCGCTATTGAGAATGTATGAAGGTGAAGAATCTAAGCAGCTATAGATAGTAGCATGGTGTTCATGACCATGTAGATAAAGGCGTACTTTAGGATATTTCCTCAAAACGTTGTGTAAAAGTGTGTTGTTGATAAGATCATGGTCTAGTTGTTGTGAAGAGAGCAGAGGGTAATGGTTTGCAATTATGACATTTTCTTCACTAGAAAGAGAGAGTAAAAAGTTTTCAATAGCCGAGATCTGTCCTACATGCACAGCTCCGTTTGCTGAAAACCACCCATTCAAACAAGAACAATCTAATAGAATTAACCACCAATGATCTGTGAGCTTGTGAAACGACACCTTATTCTGTTGGAGTTGCTCATTCGGAAAGTAGGTATAAAATGTTTGCTTTGCAAGAGCTTTAGGGGTGTACACATCGTGGTTCCCAGGCAAAAGGTAAACAGAAGAGTGTTTAGCTAGAGTTTCAACAAAATGCTTAGCAAGTAAGAACTCTGCATCCATAGCAGTAAGGGAGAAATCTCCAGTGATGCATATGCTATCAGCTCCAAGAGATTCTGCAACCTTTGGGAAACGCTGACCTATCGTTGTGGCTTGAAAATTCACTAATCCAAATACCTTACGCAAGAGTCCTTTGAGTCTTTTATTAAAGCAGTGCAGGGGATTGAAAGGGAGAACATGAAAATGTACATCGGAGATGTGAATAACACGATGCACATGTTGCGGTTTTTCTTGCATATGATGTTGCTCACTTTTGTTTTTCCAATCCGATCTATTGTATTAGAAATTAGGGAAAAATTCTAACAGCAAAGATGTATGGCTCAGGAGAAGTTCTCAAAGTCTTTATTTTAAGAATCGAACTTAAATTGCTTATGACAAGTTGTTTCTTAGTTTTATGAGAGAAGATTAGAGCATAGAAATTTCATATTGATTTTCAAAAATTAAAATTTTAGAAGAGAGAATCAGAATAGCGGTATCTAAAGCACAGGCGAACACTGTAGATATCATAGCTAGAGAATCTAAGATTCCTCCAGCAATAAGGTCTTCAATTTTTCTAGAAAACACACTGACTCCTAAGCTTGTCGTTCCAAGTGAGGAGAGCTTAGCAATAACCGCATCACCGTCCAAATCTGCATTGGCGGCCAAGAGCCTTATGGGAGCACAACAGGCTTTCTCTAAGACAGAAATCGCTACTTTATTCTCATCAATATCGTTATCCTTAGGGCTTGCTAAAGTTAAAGATGCATAAAACAACGCAGTTCCCCCTCCAGGAACATAACCACGACTTAAAGCAGAGTCCATAATCTTAAGAGCTAGGTTATATAAAGCTTCGTTATCTTCATCAACAGGAAGAATGGCTACGGAACTTTCCAGTCTATTTTTTCTTTTGATAAGCCTTTTTTTGGTTTCGGGGCATGAAGTCGTGCGGATGTCTTCTGCTAATTGCTGCGTCTTCAGGGCCAGGACTTCGGGGATGTGTAGACCTCCAATTAATATCGTTTGTGAATCCGAGATTTCTATAGATAAACATGATCCTAAAGTCACCATCTCGGGAGTTAAAATATGAGATCCTTCTTGGTAAGAACAAATGTGAGTCCCAGTAAATAAAGCAATATCCTCACCTAATTCTTGATTTACAGTAGAGAGTTCGGGAATTGTGACTACAGTAACTCGCAAGAGTCCTTGCAACTTGTTAACGACGAGGGTGGCAAGTACGTCCGGATCGATATCTTCACAGAAAATTATCAGGTGTTGATCTTGTTCTGAAATTTCTTGCAGTAGGGGAAGAAATGGGTGAATAGTAGAGATTTTTTTATCTGTGATCAGAAGTAAGGGATGAGCAATTCTCGTCAGACGGGATGCTGTGTCAGAAACAAAATAGGTGGAGGCATAACCTGCAGGAATTTTAAATCCTTGGAAGATATCCATTGAAGTTTTATCGATTTCTTTTTCGTTAGTTATAGAAATAAGACCTTCAGGGCCTACAACAGACAAAGCATTGTAAAAATCATCAGCAATGATTGACATTTGTAAAGTAGAAAAAATAATATTCCGAATTTTTTGTGCATCTTTAATCGGCCAAGATTGTTGCTGTAATGCCTCTTGGAGTTTTTCTCCTTGAGCTTTTAAAGCAGAAATCAGTTTATGAGTAGGGATTCCCTGTTCTAAAACCGAGTAGCTTTCTTTTAAAATTGCATGAAGTAAAATAAGGCCAGTGGTAGCACCATCGCCGTGTTCTTTATGGATTTTATTCGCCATGGCTTTTGCAAAATCCACACCTATATTTTCATAGGAATCGGTAAGTTCTGTTTGGGAAATCGAGCTGAATCCCCGCTCTTTAAAGAAAGAAGATTGAGAGAGGGACTGCTTAGGACCGTAAGATCGCTTCACTACCTGGAAAAGTTTATCTATACCTGAAAAAAGTTTTTTATCAGCGTCATAGTTAGATAATTTTTCCTGCTCAGACATGCAAACCCCCAGTAGGTAGGAAATTTTCACACTACCAATTTGTTTTTTAGTTCACAATATCTTCAGTAAGAAAGGTGGCACCCGGAATCGAACCGGGGGTAGAGGCTTTGCAGGCCTCGGCCTTACCGCTTGGCTATGCCACCAAAAGGGAAAATTAGAATCCTCAGTTTAAGCGAAAGGAGATTTTATGATAAGCGAGAAGTGTTTATAATTCGAGAGGCTAGGGATATCTTCGTTGTTTCTAAGGGATGCGATTCCCTTCAGTCTTCTCAAAAAATAGGTTTTGTAATTGAGCTGATAAGGTTGCTTGCATTCTTGTCTTCATTTTAAATATAGTATTTTTTAGGGTAGGTCTCTCCTCTTGATAGGGAATGCAGACTTTCTAAAATCCTAGATTCTGTAGGCAAAATATATGCGAGCTGTGTTGCTTGAAGATTGGGTCTCTCTGATGCTCTCAGATGTTTCTTGCCCCAAGTCTGACAAAAAAATTACAGGATTTGCTATAGATAGCAGGGAAATACAGCCTGGAGATCTATTTTTTGCTCTTCCTGGAAGCGCAACAGATGGTCATAAATTTTTAAAAGAAGCAGCAAAATCAGGAGCTGTTGGAGCGGTTGTCTCCAGTCAATACCAAGGAGACAACTTTGGCTTGGAATTGATCCGTGTTGAGGATCCTAAATTTGCTCTGCAACAAGCAGGGACGAATCAATATAACCTATTCCAAGGAAATCTTGTTGGGATCACAGGATCTGTAGGGAAAACAACAACAAAAGAATTCTCAAAAACACTTCTAAGCTCTGTCTATAAAATTCATGCAAGTCCTAAAAGTTATAATTCGCAGTTGACCGTCCCTTTAAGTTTATTGATGGCGGATGGGGACGAAGATGTTATTATTTTAGAGATGGGAGTTTCTGAACCAGGGAATATGCGCGATCTTCTTCGTATCGTGCAGCCAGAGATTGCAGTGATCACGCATATTAATGACCAACATGCTATGAATTTTCCCCAGGGGATCCAAGAGATCGTAAGAGAAAAAAGTTACATTCTACAAAGAAGTAAAGTGCAGCTTCTCCCCAAAGATTCCTCATGCTTCCCAGATCTATGGGCTTGCTCTCCTAATGCTAACAAGTTTTCTTTTTCTTTTAATGATCCTCTCGCAGATTTCTGCTATAAGGCTCTTAGTGAAGAATCTGTAGTGATCCAAACTCCTGAAGAAAATTATCATCTCCCGATAGCTTTTTCTTATAAACCTGCATACATCAACTTATTAATTGCTGTAGCACTCTCTTGGATTTTAGAAGTTCCAGAAGAAAGTTTGATACGTGCCTTACCCGAACTGAAATTGCCTCCTATGCGCTTCGAACATAGCCTCAGAAATGGAATACAGGTAATCAACGATGCATATAATGCTTGTCCAGAAGCTATGATTGCTGCTCTCAATGCTCTGCCTTTACCAAGTGAGGGAGGGAAAATCATTTTAATTTTGGGTCATATGGCTGAATTAGGCATGTATTCAGAAGAAGGACATGCTTTGGTAGCTGAAAAAGCAGCTTCTCGAGGACATATTATATTTTTTATTGGGGAAAAGTGGATTCCAGTGCAACGCATTTTAAAAGACTATTCTTGTGAAGTTAATTTTTTCCCCTCAGCTCAAGATGTCAAAGATATTTTGAAGCAAATTGTACAACACGGGGATGTGATTCTATTGAAAGGTTCTCGTGCCTTTGCCCTAGAATCTTTGTTAGCTTGTTTTTAATTCCTTAGGCGCAAGTATGGTTCCCTTAGTTCCGCTTTTAAAGCAGTCCTTATTTTTTTCTTTGGCTTTGACAGGAATGACAGCTCTTTTGTTTACAGTAGTTCTGGGTGTTCCTGTAATGAAATGGCTTAAAAGAAAAGACTATCGTGACTACATCCACAAAGAATATTGTGAGAAACTCCAGATTCTTCACAAAGATAAAGCTCAGGTTCCTACTGGAGGAGGAGTCTTACTTTTTATCTCTTTACTTGCTTCGCTACTCATTTGGTTGCCTTGGGGAAAATTTTCAACATGGTTCTTTGTTGCCATCATGGTTTGTTACGCAGGTCTGGGTTGGTATGATGATAGAATAAAAATGAAACGAAAACAGGGGCATGGACTCAAGGCTAAGCATAAATTCATTGTTCAAATTTTAATCGCAGCTTCTACTCTCATTTGCCTTCCCTACATCTACGGGAGTGCGGAACCCCTATTTACTCTCAAGATTCCTTTTATGGAAGGTATGTTTTTTATGTCCTCTTGGATAGGGAAAGTTTTTTGCTTGGGACTCGCTCTTGTAGCAATTATAGGAACAAACAATGCAGTAAATCTTACCGACGGCCTGGATGGACTTGCTTCAGGAACAATGTCTTTAGCTGCTTTGGGATTTATCTTCGTTGCTCTACAAAGTTTTACAATTCCTATAGCTCAAGATGTCGCTTATGTTTTAGCAGCCCTTGTAGGAGCCTGCGTAGGATTCTTATGGTATAATGGTGCTCCAGCACAGCTTTTCATGGGAGATACGGGATCGCTGCTTCTAGGAGGCATGTTAGGTAGCTGTGCTGTTATGCTACGCGCAGAATGTATTCTAGTCATCATTGGAGGGGTCTTTGTTGCTGAAGCGGGATCTGTAATTTTACAGGTAGTTAGTTGTAAATTAAGGAAAAAACGCATTTTCTTATGCTCTCCACTACATCATCATTATGAATATCAGGGGATGCCTGAGACCAAAATTGTCATGCGCTTTTGGATTTTTAGCTTTATATGCGCAAGTATAGGGATAGCCGCTGTATTATGGAGATAGATATGTGCCAGCGTATTCTCGTTTTGGGTGCTGGAATCACAGGAAAGTCCGTAGCAAGGTTTTTATATAGGCAAGGACATTATCTTATAGGAGCGGACAGTTCCTTAGAAGCTCTGATATCAGTAGAGAATCTGCATGAAAGAATCTTCATGGAAACAGGCGAGTTTCCTGAAAATATCGACCTTGTGATTCGCTCTCCAGGAATCAAACCGTATCATTCGTGGGTAGAACAAGCATTATCCCGTAAGATCCCCGTGGTTACTGATATTCAAGTTGCTTTGAAGACACCAGAATTTCAAAGATACCCCTCCTTTGGAATTACAGGATCTAATGGCAAGACGACAACAACATTATTTCTAGTCCATCTCTTAAATACCTTGGGAATTCCTGCTATAGCTATGGGCAATATCGGCTTGCCTATACTAGACCAAATGATACATCCAGGAATTCGTGTTGTAGAAATCAGCTCGTTTCAGTTAGCAACTCAAGAAGAAAACATTCCTGTATTTTCTGGAGCTGTATTGTTGAACTTTTGTCGTAATCACCTGGATTATCATCGCAACTTAGAGGCCTATTTTGATGCTAAAGTTCGCATAAAAAAATGCCTGCGTCATGCCAAAACGTTTTGGACAGGGAGCGACTGTTGCTCAGGGAATCCTTATCAAATTTACTCTGAAAAAATTGAGAAGATTTTAGATAAAGGGGATGCATTAAAACCAACATACTTGCATGATAGAGATAACTATTGTGCAGCTTATGCTTTGGCTAATGAAGTGAGTTGCATTTCTCCAAAAGGTTTTCTAAAGGCAGTTCAGACATTTGAAAAACCTGCCCATAGATTAGAGTATCTTGGGGAAAAAAATCACGTACACTACATTAATGATAGCAAAGCCACGACAGTGACAGCAGTAGAAAAGGCTCTTATGGCTGTAGGGAAAGATGTTGTTGTTATTTTGGGCGGCAGAGATAAAGGTGGAGATTTCATTGCCTTAACTTCTGTGTTGTCCCAAACAGCCAAACACGTCATCGTTATGGGGGAGAGTCGAGAGACAATAGCTCGTGCCTTATCAGGAACGATTCCTTTGACGCTAGCTAAAGATTTAGAGGAAGCGGTGTCTATAGCTCAAATTATAGCACAAGAAGGAGATACTGTTTTATTGTCTCCAGGATGCGCAAGCTTTGATCAATTTCAAAGTTTTGAAGAACGGGGAACTTACTTTAAACTGTTGATCGGGGAAATGCAGGCAGCGAGGTAGATATGAATCGTAGAGACATGGTAATAACAGCCGTCGTGGTGAATGCTATATTGCTTGTGGCTCTTTTTGTCACATCAAAGCGTATTGGCGTCAAGGATTATAACGAGGGATACCGTAATTTTGCTGCCAGCAAAATTACACAAGCAGTTGTTTCAGAAGAAAAAGTCATAGAAAAGCCTTTAGTCGCAGAAGTTCCAAATCGTTCTATAGCTAAAGAAACCCTAGCTACACAGTTTATTGAAAGTAAGCCTGTTATTGTAACGACCCCTCCTGTGCCTGTCGTTACCGAAACTCCTGAAGTCGCTACTGTCACGGTCGTGCCTCAGTCTGTTCAGGAGAGTTTGAAAGAGGAACAATCTCCTTATGCTACTGTTGTCGTGAAAAAGGGAGATTTTCTTGAACGCATTGCGCGAGCTAACCACACTACCGTTGCGAAATTGATGCAGATCAATGATCTTACGACCACCCAACTTAAAATTGGCCAGATCATCAAAGTGCCTACTTCTCAAGAAGTCGGCAGTGAAAAAAATCCTCAAACACAAAATACTACATCTGAAAATTATTATATCGTCCAAGAAGGAGATAGCCCTTGGACAATAGCATTGCGCAATCATATTCGATTGGACGATTTGCTAAAAATGAATGATCTTGATGAGTATAAAGCCCGCCGTCTCAAACCTGGAGATCAGTTGCGCATACGTTGATTTGTGCAGGCCCTTAGTATGAAGTGGTTTGTTATTTCTTGTTTATTAGGGATCTTCTCTCTAGGGCTGATTATGGTTTTTGATACTTCTTCAGCAGAGGTATTAGATCGCTCTCTAGAATGCAGCACACATAAAGCTCTCGTTCGCCAGGTGACTTATCTTATCCTTGGCTTAGGCCTCTCTTCTCTTCTCTACATGATGGAATGGAGGGATTTCTTAAAAATTAGTCCCGTGTTGCTTGCAGGAGCTACCCTAGCTTTAGTCTGTGTTTTTATTCCAGGAGTGGGGATTTGCCGTAATGGTGCAAAACGTTGGTTGGGGTTTGGTCAACTTACTATTCAACCTTCGGAATTTGTGAAATATCTCGTTCCCATAGTTGCTGTACAGTTCCTAACATTCTCTTCCTTGTATCAAAAACAACTTAAAATGTTTCTTAAACTTACAGCTGTTTTGTTTATTCCTATTCTTTTGATTGCAATAGAACCAGACAATGGCTCCGCTGCTGTTATTTCGGCATCCTTGATTCCTGTTTTTATCATGACCGCAGTGCGTCTTCGCTATTGGCTTCTTCCACTTGTATGTATCACCATAACTGGGGGAGCCCTTGCTTATAGAATGCCCTATGTTCGGTACCGTCTGAATGTCTACCTTCATCCTGAATTAGACATCAAGGGAAGGGGTCACCAGCCATATCAAGCTAAAATTGCCGCTGGATCTGGAAAGCTAATAGGAAAAGGACCTGGAGCAAGCCTTCAGAAGCTCACGTATCTCCCAGAAGCTCAAAATGACTATATTGCTGCAATATACGCTGAGGAATTTGGATTTGTAGGTATTCTTCTGCTCATACTTTTGTATATGTGCTTTGTCTACGGTGGCTATGCAATTGCTATAAAAGTGTCATCACTAGAGGGCGCGTCCTTGGCAATCGTCATTACTTTGATTATTAGCATGCAAGCGTTTATAAATTTGGGAGTGGTCTCAGGCTTGCTGCCCAGTAAAGGAGTCAACCTGCCTTTTTTTAGTCAAGGAGGGTCGTCTCTTATCGCAAATATGTGTGGAGTTACATTGTTATTGAAGGTATATGATGAAGAAAATTCGAAAAGTAGCCCTAGCTGTAGGGGGGTCAGGCGGACACATCGTTCCAGCTCTCTCAGTAAAGGAAGCTTTTTCTTGTGAAGGCATCGATGTATTGCTACTAGGAAAAGGTCTCGAGAACCATCCTTCTTTGCAACAGAACATCAGCTATCGGGAAATCCCCTCAGGGCTTCCTACAGTCATTAACCCTGTAAAGATAATGACTAGAACCCTTTCTCTATGTTCAGGATACCTTAAGGCAAGAAAGGAACTTAAAATTTTTAATCCTGACCTGGTCATAGGATTTGGGAGTTACCACTCTCTTCCTGTATTAATGGCAGGGTTATCTCGTAAAATCCCCCTATTTCTACACGAACAAAATCTTGTTCCTGGAAAGGTCAATAAACTTTTTGCCCGCTATGCTCGAGGCGTTGGAGTGAATTTCTCTCCTGTAGCCAAATATTTCCGATGTCCTGCTGAAGAGGTCTCCCTTCCTAAACGAAGCTTTTCTTTAGGAAGCCCTATGATGAAACGCTGTACAAATCATACTCCTACAATCTGTGTAGTTGGAGGTTCTCAGGGATCCCATGTACTAAATACCTTTGTTCCAAAAGCTCTTGTCAAGCTAGTGAATAAGTATCCCAACATGTACGTTCACCATATTGTGGGACCTAAAAGTGATATTGTTAAAGTGCAACATGTCTATAATCGTGGAGAAGTTCTGTGCTGTGTGAAGCAGTTCGAAGAACAATTACTCGATGTCTTGCTCGCTGCAGACTTGGTCATCAGTAGGGCAGGAGCTACAATTTTAGATGAAATCCTATGGGCAAAAGTTCCTGGGATTTTAATTCCTTATCCTGGAGCTTATGGACATCAGGAGGCTAACGCTAAATTCTTTGTAGAGATCTTAGGTGGGGGCGCTATGATCCTAGAAAAAGAGTTAACAGATAAGCTATTAGTAGAAAAAGTAATGTTTGCTTTAGACTCCCATAATAAAGAAAAACAACGCAGCTCCCTAGCAGTTTATGATCAACAGAGGGCTAAAAAAACATTCCATGCGTTTATTTGTGAATGCTTATAGGTTAATTACATGACAGAAACTCCTCATTATCATTTTATCGGCATAGGTGGTATAGGCATGAGTGCCTTAGCACATATTTTGCTTGATCGCGGCTATAGTATATCTGGAAGTGATTTATATGTAGGCCATACTATTGACAGCCTTAAAGCTAAAGGTGCGCGGTGTTTCTTAGGTCATGATGCATGCCATGTTCCCGATGGTGCCGTCGTTGTCTATAGCTCAAGTATAGCTTCTGATAATGTAGAGTATCTTGCTGCTATTGAAAAATCGTTATGCCTTCTCCATAGAGCAGAGCTCTTGAGTCAGCTTATGGATGGCTATGAAAGCATTTTGGTTTCAGGGAGCCATGGGAAAACAAGTACTTCATCTCTAATTCGAGCGATTTTTGAGGTAGCTCAGAAAGATCCTTCTTACGCTATTGGAGGACTAGCTCCAAACTGCCTGAATGGTTATTCTGGATCATCGAAAATCTTTGTTACCGAAGCAGATGAAAGTGATGGTTCTTTAAAGTACTATACGCCTCATGCATTGGTAATTACAAATATAGATAATGAACATCTGAATAACTATGGAGGAAATCTCGACAACCTCATAAAGGCAGTTCAGGATTTCTCTAGAAAAGCCATAGATCCTAATAAAGTATTTTATAACGGCGATTGCCCCATTTTGAGAGGAAAGATAGAGGGGATCTCTTATGGATATTCTCCAGAATGTCAGTTACATATAGTTTCTTATTGTCAAAAGGCATGGCAATCTTGCTTTTCCTTTACCTTTTTGGGTCAAGAGTATCGAGACATTGAGCTCAACCTCCCTGGACAATACAACGCTGCAAATGCAGCAGCAGCTTGTGGTATTGCGCTTGCCTTTGGCATAGAAATGAACATCATTCGAAAAGCTCTCAAAGAATTCTCAGGAGTTTATCGACGCTTGGAAAGAAAAAATACATCGGAAAACTTCCTTTTCTTAGAAGATTATGCCCACCATCCTGTAGAAGTTGCAAATACCCTGAGAGCTGTGCGTGATGCTGTGGGTTTGCGAAGGGTAATCGCAATTTTTCAACCCCACAGGTTCTCTCGTCTGAAAGACTGCTTAAATACCTTCCCTAAAGCATTCCAAGAAGCTGATGAAGTCATCATTACAGATGTCTATAGTGCTGGAGAAAGTTACAGAGAGTCTATAATCCTTACCGACCTTGCTGAAGATATTAGGAAGTCTTCTTACGCGCGTTGTTATTATGTCCCCCATGGAGAATTAGTAGAGTATCTACAAAAGTATATCCGCATTCATGACGTCTGTGTTTCTCTAGGAGCTGGAAATATCTATACTATTGGAGATTCTTTAAAAGACTTTAAACCTAGAAAACTCTCTATAGGATTGGTCTGTGGAGGCAAATCTTGCGAGCATGATATTTCTCTACTTTCTGCTCAACATGTCTTTAAATATATTTCTCCAAAACTCTATGATTTGAGTTACTTCATTATAGATCGTCAAGGCTTATGGAGAACAGGAAGGGATTTTGCTCATCTTATAGAAGAGACTCAGGGGCATTCTCCTCTTTCTTCGGAAATTGCTTTAGCCTTATCGGAAGTTGACTGTTTATTCCCAGTTCTACATGGTCCATTTGGAGAAGATGGAACCATCCAGGGATTTTTTGAAATATTAGGCAAACCTTATAGCGGTCCTTCACTACCTTTAGCAGCAGCTGCAATGGATAAGCTGTTAACAAAACGGATAGCATCCGCGGCTGGTGTTCCTGTAGTCCCTTACCAAGCTATAAATCTCTGTTTATGGAAACGTAATCCAGAAATATGTGTTCAGAATCTTATAGAGGCATTTTCTTTTCCTATGATTGTGAAAACCTCGCATTTGGGATCTAGTATTGGAATATTTTTAGTCCGTGATACAGAGGAATTAGAAAAAAAGATCTCAGAAGCTTTTCTATACGATACAGATGTATTTGTTGAGGAAAGTCGCTTAGGATCTCGTGAAATAGAAATTTCCTGTATCGGAGACTCTTCTAGTTGGTATTGTGTTGAAGGGCCAAACGAACGTCGTGGTGCTGGTGGGTTTATTGACTATCAAGAGAAATATGGGTTTGATGGGATTGATTGCGCTAAGATTACTTTTGATTTGGGGCTTCCCCAAGAATCTTTAGATTGTGTTAGAGAATTTGCAGAGCGTGTCTACCGAGCTATGCAAGGGAAAGGTTCGTCTCGAATAGATTTTTTCTTGGATGAAGAGGGGAATTACTGGTTATCAGAAGTCAATCCTATTCCAGGAATGACAGCATCAAGTCCATTTTTACAGGCTTTTGTTCACGCAGGATGGACAAAAGAAGAAGTTGTTGACCATTTTATTATAGAAGCTTTGCACAAGTTTGATAGACAGCAGACTATCGAACAGGCATTTACTAAAGAAAAAGCACTGATTAAAAGGTAATAAAAAAGCTAGAGATCTTTTTATTAAAATCTCTAGCTTTTACATTTAAATAGAAGCAGACAAGGAACCAAGATTAGTGGTGGTTACTACATTCACAAGAATGATGCACACTGTCTTCTTCTTCTTCTTGATCAAGATCTTCGTACTTACAGTGTCCTTGGCAGCACGTTTCAGATGTAACAAAATCATCTTCAGTAGAGTCAGTAGAGGGATCATCACCAATACAATCGTGGTCAGGGATTATATCATTTCTGTCTTCAGGCTGAATTAAATCTATCTGTACTTTCTTTTTTAATCTAGAACATACACGTCTAAGAATGGTTCTTAGAGCATGTATTGTGTTCCCTCTTCTTCCAATAATTTTCCCAATATCCTGCGCTGCAACACGAATTTCTAGTTTAATAGACTCGCTAGCTTCGTCTTCAATAGAACGAATTTCAACGGCTTCAGGATTAGTAACTAAATTCTTAACAATATATGCTACAAACTCTTCCATAAAATCCAAATTAAATTGAGATGTAGAAAGAAAAAAACATAACTCTATGTTTTTAAAGTTCCTTACGAAAGTGTAGATATTCAAAATGAAAAAGTCAATGTCTAATCTGAATCCAGAGGCTTCTTAGGGCAACTATCCATCGTTAACCAACTCAAGTACTTTGGATCCCCATATTCAATAGGGAATAGTAAGATTTCAGGGACATCATAGCTACAGAACTGCTTAATAGCTACGCAGATTTCAGAGAAACGTATGTCTATTGATTTGATTTGTACAAGATGTTCTTCAGATTTACATAGCTTTCCTTCCCATAGATATGTGGATTGTCCTTTAGGGAATACATGCACGCAGGAAGCAATATGTTCTTTAATAAGATACGTGGCTAAGGAGTTAGCACTTTGATTCGAAGGGAAGGATGTAAGAATAAGAACAGGGTTCATAGGGCCTTTAATAATAAGAAATTAGAGGAACGCAAATCATAAACGTACTGTTTTTCGACATCTATTAAGGGACTTTTTTTCGTTTGTTTATAAAGGTCTAAGGCAATATCTAATGTTTTAGTTGGAAGTCGTAACAGACTGCCTGAGGAGAGAGTAACTATAATTTCTCCAGGGTAGGAATCGGTTAAAGACAAGTCAATGATTTTCGGAAACTCCATAGCGAGTTCTTTAAGAAGAATAGCAGCAAGAGTCATTTTTTTTTTAGGTAGTTTTTCCATTTCTAAGTCTTCTTGAGAGAAAAAAATTTGAGGTAGATTAAGAGATGGGAAGTAAGGTTGGCAAAGAAAACAGTTTCCTTCCAGGTTGCACAACGTATTCGATTGGTTGCCAACATAGGCAATCGGTGTGTGTAGGGTATAGAAAATCGTAATACCTTTATTATCAGGAGATTTCTCTATAACTAAAGAGGAAAAAATCCCAAGAGCATTTAATGAAGACTCTGCTTCTTTAATAGAGAACTGATGTAGATATGTAGGAAAGTCCGCAGAAAGATATAAGTGTTCCGCGATTGCAGTCGGAGGAACTCTAGATAAAGTGGATGAAACTAAAAATAGGTTCCTGATAGGAGAAGGATTGAATTTAGATAAAGAAAGTTCAGGGAGAAATAACCAACAAAATATAGGAACACACGCCAATAAGCTCAGCATTATGAAGGTCAGAGCATAACATAAAGAGTATCGAGGGCCTGGAGGGAAAAGCGTTTTGAGAAAACGTCTTATCATGAGTTCATTGTTTTTTATTATGATCGTAAATAATATCCCTAATATTTACGAGATTACTTTTGGAGAGACTATAGATGAATTTATTAGCTAAACAATATGGAGACATCATTGTTATTTATTTAGAAGGATCTTTAGATGCTGTCTCGGTACCTAGCGTTCAAGAGTCTTTAGATCAGTTTGTCCAGAAAAAGAATTTTAAAATTGTTCTGAATTTTAAAGATGTCTCATATATCAGTAGCGCAGGTATTCGTCTACTGCTATCTAGTTTTAAATTAGTTCAGAGCTTAGGAGGAAAAATGTGCCTGTGTTGTGTCAGAGAGAGCGTAGCGGAGGTTATGCGGATTGCAGGTTTGGACCAAATGATCTTCCTGTGTCAGTCTGAACAGGAATGTTTGAGTAAGTTATAGTTTCTCTATATGCTTCCTTTTGAATTCGAGTCCAGTACAACTTCTTTTCCTGAATGCGATGTATGCCTTGATCCTCAGAAATTGTTTATAAAGTTATTCAAGCGTACTATCATCTTGCTTGCTGGGCCTACAGGATCTGGGAAAACAGAAGTTTCTTTAGCATTAGCCCCTATGGTTGACGGTGAAATCATCTCAGTGGATTCTATGCAGGTATATCGAGAAATGGATATTGGAACTGCAAAAGTATCTTTAAAAGCTAGACAAGCGATTCCTCACCATTTAATTGACATCTGTCATGTTCAAGAACCGTTTAATGTCGTGGATTTTTATTATGAAGCTATTCAAGCATGCCAAAACATCCTATCAAGAAATAAAGTGCCTATTTTAGTTGGTGGTTCAGGATTTTACTTTCATACCTTTCTTTCAGGTCCTCCTAAAGGTCCTGCCGCAGACCCTCAGATACGAGAACAGCTTGAAGCTGTAGCAGAACAACATGGAGTTTTTGCTCTTTATGAGGAACTATTTCTTAAAGATCCAGAATATGCTCAAACAATCACTAAGAATGATAAAAATAAAATCATTCGAGGGTTAGAAATTATTCAACTTACAGGAAAAAAAGTCAGTGATCATGAATGGGATATGGTCCCGAAAGCTTCAAGAGAGTATTATTGTCGTGCTTGGTTTCTTTCCCCCGTAACGGAATTTTTGCACAACAACATTCAGGTGCGTTGCGAAGCTATGCTGGAAGAAGGATTATTAGATGAAGTAAAGAACTTATTGACCCAGGGGATAAGGGAGAATCCTTCAGCATCTAAAGCAATTGGTTATCGCGAATGGATAGAATTTTTAGATCAAGGAGAGAAATTAGAAGGGTATAATGCAGCAAAAAGAAAATTTATATCCAATAGTTGGCACTATACTAAAAAACAAAAAACATGGTTTAAACGTTGTTCGATATTTCGAGAACTCCCTACACTAGGCCTTTCTTCAGAAGCTATTGCTCAGAAGATAGCTAAAGACTACTTGCTTTACAGTTAATGTGTTGATAAAAGGTATTTCTCTCCACAGGGATGAAGCCTTCAGATTGGATAATATCACAAATTTCTTCTTTAGAGCTCTGTACCGACCATCCTGTAGCTTTATGAACGCTTTCGTCTAAAATCACCCCTCCGAAATCATCAGCTCCGTAATGGAGAGCTTTAGCTCCTATGTTTTTACCTTCACTAAACCACGATGCTGCTACATGATCAACATTGTCCAGAATGATTCTTGCAAGCGCTAAAATGCGGTAATATGTTTCAGCAGAAGCACGATTAGGAATTCTATGCTGTAGAGCTGTATTACTAGGTTTATAACTCCAAGGGATAAAACTATAAAAGCCAGGGCAGATATCCTGAGCATCACGTATTGTTTGAAGATGTATAAGAATATCTTCAGGATTTTCCACATGCCCAAACATCATCGTTGCTGTTGTGCGAAAGCCCATTTGGTGAGCTAGCTTATGTAGATTGATCCAGCCTCCAGGCTTCATTTTTTTTGGCGAAATGATTTTTCTAACCCTCTCTGAGAGAATTTCAGCTCCGCCCCCAGGGATTGTGCGTTGTCCAGCATCCCATAACTGTTGGAGACCTTGTTGAATGCTGATCCCAGAGACCTGGCAAGCATGTTCAATTTCTACTGCAGAAAAGAAATGAGGATGAATTGAAGGAAATTCTTGCACAGTAATACGCACGAGTTCTTCAAAATAATCTATCCCTAAGTCAGGATGCACACCGCCCTGCATTAGGACAGTTTTAACTCCTATCCCTACATAACGTTGTAATAGGCGGCGGAAATCATCAAAAGACAGTAGATATGCGTCAGGAGATTTAGGTTGTCTGTAGAACGCACAAATAGTACAATCTATTTTACAAATATTAGTATAGTTTGGGTTGGCGTCCAGAACATAAGTAACTTCGTTTGAAGGATATCGTTCTTTACGAATAGAGTCTGCAAGTTTTTGTAACGTTTCTAGAGGTGACGAAACAAACATTTTCAGTCCTTCCTCAAATGAAATTCTTTTACATAAACTCATAAAATAATTGACGTTAAAGATTGGTAGAAGCAGACTTTAGCTTTTAACAATTTTATTTGTCAAGCCCCACA
Source organism: Candidatus Chlamydia corallus (assembly GCF_002817655.1). Taxonomy (NCBI): domain Bacteria; kingdom Pseudomonadati; phylum Chlamydiota; class Chlamydiia; order Chlamydiales; family Chlamydiaceae; genus Chlamydia; species Candidatus Chlamydia corallus. The sequence continues at coordinate 404,261 of NZ_NWQK01000001.1, read as the reverse complement.
CCTAAGTTGTTATTATGGATAATTCAGACAACAGCTTTCATACTTTGGAAACGGAGCAGCAATCGTTTTTGAACGATAAATTAGCAGTGGAAGAAGTAACATCTATAGAAAGCACTGAAGTTTCTGATGCAACATTACGTTTTTCTGATGAGATTAAAGAACTAGCCTCTCCAGAAAAGAAAGTTGCTTTTATCTTGGATAAGATGAGAGGCGCTTTAACTGCGACGTCTCAAGGCCCAGATTTAAGGTTGTTTTGGGATCTAAGAAAGCAATGTTTACCCTTATTTAATGATATCGAAGATATGATGAAGCGGGCAGATCACTGGCGTTGCTATATCGAGTTGACTAAAGAAGGCCGTCATCTCAAGACACTTCAAGATGAAGAAGGATCTTTTGTCGTTGGCCAGATTGATTTAGCAATCACATGTTTAGAAAAAGATATTATTGAGTTCCAAGAAGGAATAGAAAGTAAAATTCTCGAAGACGGAGATGAAAATTTTTTAGAAAGTCAAGCTTTAGATAAACATCGGGATTTTTATAAACAACATCATACATCATTATTATGGTTGAGTAGTTTCTCTTCAAAAATCATAGATCTCCGTAAGGAACTCATGAATGTTGGGATGCGGATGCGGTTGAAAAGTAAATTTTTCCAGCGTCTTTCTACTTTGGGGAATCAGGTATTTCCTAAACGCAAGGAATTTATCGAAAGAGTGAGTCGAACATTTGCAGAAGATGTTGATGCATTTGTCTCTAAATATTTCATTGGATCTGACAAAGATACGTTAAAAAAAACTGTTTTTTTTTTAAGAAAAGAGATCAAAAATCTTCAACACGCAGCGAAACGACTCTTTGTCTCATCGCATGTTTTTTCTGATACAAGATTGAAACTCAGTAAGTGCTGGGATCAACTCAAAGGGATGGAAAAAGAAATTCGCCAAGAGCAAGGCCGCTTACGTATCGTATCAGCTGAAAATTCAAAAGAAGTCCGTCAAATGTTAACCGAGGTATCCTCTCTTCTTACTGAGGGACACGATTTCATTAAAGTACGCAAAGACTTAGATGGTATTTCTAAGAAAATTCGGGCTCTTGATCTTACACACGATGATGTTATCTCCTTAAAAAAAGAGCTTCAGGCAGTATTTGATCGATTGCGAGAAAAACAAGATGCCGCGGAGCATTCTTATCAAGAGCAATTGACTAAAGATAAGCAAGTCAAGAAAGAAGCTGCACGCTCTCTTGCTGAGCGCATTACCGCATTTTCAAAAACTTGCTCCGAAGGGAACATTACTTTCGAGTCTCAAGAAGAGTGGCGGACATTGAAAGAGCTATTAAGTAAAATGTCTTTTTTGTCTCCTGCTGAAAAAATTTCTTTAGATAATCAACTCAATGTTGCTCTTCAAGCTATTGCCAACTTCTTTGAAGAACAACTTCTTTCTTCTCCAGATTCTCGAGAAAAGCTTACAAATATGCGCCAAGTACTCAAGCAAAGACGAGAGCGTCGCCAAGAACTTAAAGATAAATTAGAGCAAGATAAAAAATTATTAGGGTCCTCGGGACTAGATTTTGATCGGGCAATGCAATATAGTACTCTAGTTGAAGAAGACAAGCGTGCGCTTGAAGAGTTGGATGCAAGTATTTTAGAATTGAAGCAACAGATTCAGCAATTGCTATGAGAAGAAATTGTATATATGCTTTTGATTTAGATGGCACCTTATTGAAAGGAAATAGCAGTTGGAGTTTTTATCGCTATGGCCTACTTCAAGGTTTGTTTTCTTATAAAACGTTGCCCCCCTCTATTTGCCGTTTTTTTAGATTCAAGTTTTTTTTTGGGATCTTCCATCGTTCTATTATTCCATTGTAACTCATTTGCTTTCTCCTGTTTCCTGCGACGATCTTTATGAAGTTGCCTTAAATTTTGTAGCTACTTTGACGCTTTCTGATTTTTATGCTCCTGTTTTAGAAAAATTAGAAGAAGCTTTTGCAGATGCTACAGGACAGGTTATCCTTTTTTCTTCTTCTCCAGATTTTATTGTACAACCCATAGCTGAGCAAATCGGGATCAGCTCTTGGTATGCCTCTTGTTATCGCGATCAGTCTGCAGAACAGACGATTTATAAAAAATGTCTTACAGGTGATAAGAAAGCTCAAATTTTGAGTCATATAAAAAAAATTAACCAAGCAAGAAGTCATACCTTTTCTGACCACATTTTAGATCTCCCTTTTCTTATGTTGGGAGAAGAAAAAACGGTTGTTCGCCCGCAGGGCCGTTTAAAGAAAATGGCAAAAAAATATTACTGGAATATCGTTTGATTGTGCTTAAAAAAAAGCTCGACCTTATCTTGGATAATGGAGTATCCTAAACTTGGTTTTTATGGATTCATTTTGTTTTAATCTATTGAAAGTAGTTGTTAAGGCTATTGACAGCAAAAAAGGAAATAATCCAGTAGTTCTAGATGTTAGAACAATTTCAGAATTTACCGATTATTTTGTTTTTGTCGAAGGTAGTGTTAATGTTCACGTTAGAGCTTTAGCAAACACTATCGTAGAAGAATTAAAAAAGCAAAAAGTTAGCCCTCTTCATATCGAGGGGATAACTGATGGTAATTGGGTGGTGATAGATTATGGGTTTATTGTCGTCCATGTATTTGTTTCCGCAATTCGTGGGAAATATCGTTTAGAAGAGCTTTGGAAAGACGGATTTATTGTCGCATCCAAGCTTTTAGCTTCTTAGTGGAGTAAGGACCTACATGGGTAAAAAGCGCGTAGTTGTTACAGGATTCGGTGTTGTATCTTGCCTCGGGAATGAAGTAGATACTTTTTATGATAATCTGCTCGCTGGTGTTAGCGGTGTTCGGACAATTACTACTTTTCCTTGCGAAGATTATGCCACTCGTTTTGCTGGATGGATCCCAGAATTTAATCCCGAGCCTTATTTAGATAAAAAGCAAGCACGTCGTGTGGATCCCTTTATTACTTATGCCATGGTTGCTGCTAAAAAAGCGATTGCTATGTCGCGCTGGGACAAGGACCATCTGCCCGCTGATCCTTTACGTTGTGGAGTTATTGTAGGCTCTGGAATGGGAGGCCTCTCAACATTAGACGAAGGGATGGAAAGACTTTTAGTTATTCATAAAAAACTATCTCCTTTTTTTATTCCTTACATCATTACTAATATGGCTCCAGCACTTATTGCTATGGACTTTGGTTTGATGGGCCCTAATTATTCTATATCTACAGCATGTGCTACAGGAAATTATTGTATTGATGCTGCCTATCAACATTTAGTATCTGGGCGTGCTGATATGATCATCTGTGGTGGTACTGAAGCTGCAGTTAATCGCGTGGGTTTAGAAGGCTTTATTGCTAATCGTGCTTTGTCTGAAAGAAACGATGCTCCAGAGCAAGCTTCACGTCCTTGGGATAGAGATCGTGATGGATTTGTTTTAGGAGAAGGAGCAGGAATTCTTGTTTTAGAAACCCTAGAGAACGCTCTACGTCGCGATGCTCCTATTTTTGCTGAGGTTTTAGGAAGTTACGTTACATGTGATGCCTTCCATATTACAGCTCCTAGAGATGATGGTGAGGGAATTACTGCGTGTGTACTTGGTGCTTTAGAGTCTGCAGGAGTTCCTAAAGAACGAATAAACTATGTGAATGCTCACGGCACATCGACTCCTTTGGGAGATCTTTCTGAAGTCTTGGCCGTCAAAAAGGCTTTTGGCTCTCACGTACGCAATCTGCGCATGAACTCTACTAAATCATTAATAGGGCATTGTCTTGGAGCTGCGGGAGGTGTTGAAGCAATTGTTGCAATTCAAGCTATACTTACTGGAAAGCTTCATCCCACGATTAATTTGGATAATCCTATCGCAGAAATTGAAGACTTTGATGTAGTTGCAAATAAAGCTCAAGACTGGGATATTGATGTAGCAATGTCCAACTCATTTGGTTTTGGTGGACATAATTCAACGATATTATTCTCGAGGTATGTACCCTAATTATGATGAAGACAAAATATGAGTATTCTTTTGGTATTATTCCTATAAGGTTTTTCGGCACTCCCGATAAGAGCACATTAAAAGCTTGTTTTATTTGCCATACTCGAGGAAAACATTGGGGATTTCCTAAAGGACATTCTGAAGATAAAGAAGGTCCTCAAGAGGCCGCAGAGAGAGAACTAGTAGAGGAAACTGGACTAAGTGTTGTTAATTTCTTCCCTAAAGTTCTTATTGAACAGTATTCGTTTAATAATGAAGAGCAGGTCTTTGTTCGCAAAGAAGTCACCTATTTTCTTGCTGAAGTGCGTGGTGACATTCACGCAGATCCTATGGAAATTTGCGATAGCCAGTGGTTGCCCTTCCAAGAGGGACTCCGTTTACTAAGTTTTCCTGAATTGCGGGATCTTACTGTAGAAGCAGATAAATTTATTAATAACTATCTTTTTTCTTTTTAATTTTTAGGGAGAGGGAATACCTCTCCCTAAAAATTAATTCACATCAGCAGTCTCTCCAATATAGGATAAGTAATCCTCGTGAGCAAGCTGTATCACCTTTTGAGCTTCCTTCTTTCCATAAATGCCTACGATTTCGATTTTTGCTGGAACCCCTTTGATTAAGTGATCAGGAGTTGCTTTATATGTTAGAAAATAGTGCTGGATCATATCTAATACTGTCCCTGGGCAGTCTGAGATGTCTTCGATTTCAGCAAAAACTAGATCGTCCTCTAGAACAGCAATAATCTTATCATCGGCTTCTCCAGAATCAATGATGCGAAGTCCTCCTATAGGACGTGCTTGAAGTAAAATATTTCCATGATGGATATTTTTTTCTGTAAGAACACATACGTCCAAAGGGTCTTTATCGCCTTGGATTCCTTCACGACGTGTTTGTTCTCCGCTATATTTCCCAGAGGCATTCCCACAGTATGTTTGAGGCAGCAAACCATAAAGGCACGGACAAAAGTTAGAAAATTTTTGAGGTCTGTCTACTTTGAGCAAGCCTGTCGTTTTGTCTAATTCAAATTTTACAGAGTCGTAAGGAGTAATTTCTATATAGCAACATAGAGACTCGTAATTATCCTGAGTTAATACGGGGTGGTGCCAAGGATGCGCAACATATAACGGTTTTTTAGACATAAATAACTCTCAATATAAAATTTTCTATACTAGCAGGTTTGGTGAAATTAGACTAACACGGAGGAAGTTTTAAGAGAAGAGTCTGCTCGGGGTTGATTGACTTTTAATTAAAAGTGAACAATACTTTTATTTTCTAATTAACCCTCACTAATTTATGAAATACTCCCTAAATTTTAAAGAGATAAAAATAGAGGATTATGAGCGTGTTGTTGAAATCACATGTTCACAGGTGCGTCTTCATGCAATTATTGCTATTCATCAAACAGCAGTAGGACCAGCTTTAGGTGGAGTGAGAGCCTCTCTATACTCTTCTTTTGAGGATGCATGTACAGACGCTCTTCGCTTAGCAAGGAGTATGACGTACAAGGCAATAATCAGTAACACGGGTACAGGCGGGGGTAAAAGTGTAATCATTCTTCCTGAGGATGCTCCTTACCTTACTGAAGGTATGCTGAAAGCTTTTGGTCAGGCTGTGGATGCTTTAGAGGGTAAATATATCTGTGCCGAAGATCTTGGTGTCTCTATAAACGATATTTCTATAATTGCTCAAGAAACTCCCTATGTTTGTGGGCTTGCTGATGTTAGTGGAGATCCTTCTATATACACCGCACATGGGGGATTTTTATGCATAAAAGAAACAGCTCAACATCTTTGGGGATCTCGATCCCTTAGAGGGAAAAAAGTTGCTATTCAGGGGATTGGCTCTGTAGGGCGACGTCTATTACAATCGTTGTTTTTTGAAGGTGCCGAACTTTATGTTGCTGATGTTTTAGATCCCCCCCTGCTGGATGCCGTGCGACTCTACGGGGCTACGATTGTTCCTACAGAGGAGATCCATGCGTTGGAATGTGATATTTTTACTCCCTGCGCTCGTGGTAATGTGATTCGTAAAGATAGTGTTGTCGATTTAAATTGTAAGGCGATTGTAGGTGTCGCAAATAATCAACTTCAAGATAGCTCCGTTGGGATGATGCTTCACGAACGGGGAATTCTTTACGGTCCTGACTATTTAGTGAATGCCGGAGGATTGCTTAATGTGACTGCAGCAATAGAGGGAAAAACCTACGCTCCTAAAGAAGTTCTTCTTAAAGTAGAACATCTTCCTTTAGTCCTGCGTGAGTTATACAATGAAAGTAAAGCCACAGGGAAAGATCTTGTAGCTTTATCGGATTCCTTTGTCGAAGAGAGGCTGCTGGCCTATACCTCATAGAGCAATAAGTTTATCAGAGGGGACAACATTGAGTTGGCTTTGTACTGCTGCTAGTGTTGTCTCATGGATTTCCTGATTCCCAGAAGCAAGAATCACAGCGTGATTATTCAAGACCAAACTCTCTTTTCTATATTCTAAAGGGGCTCCTAAAGCATCGGTTACTCTACCACCAGCTTCTTCAACAAGAAAGGCTCCTGGCACGTGATCCCAAGCACGAGCAGGAGAATCAACAAAAGGGTAGCGAATGAAAAAATCTACAGCGCCTTCGGCAACTAAAGCGTATTTATACTGGCTTTCTACACGACGCGGACTTGGGCTGTTGGGGAGGCCAAGGCTAAGCTTACGTGTTGCATGATGCTGTTGATTCAATGCAGCTAACGAAGCCTCGCAGAATTGTTTTGTTTGTCCTCTATCAGTATAAATTAATCGTTTATCTAGATTTTGAGAATGTAAAATAGAAAGGCCACGACCTTTAGCCGCTGAATATACTTTAAATGTTTGATGATAGGAAGGACATGCCATGACCGATAAAATCGGTTGGTATTCATAAATTAGCGATACAGCAACAGCAAAAGCACGATGTCTGATAAAACCCGCAGTACCGTCAATAGGATCGACAAGCCAAAATAGAGAGGTTGGAGGTGAAGGAGCAACAAGAGTAGAAATTAAGTCTTCGCTCGAGATTCGGGGAGCCAACTGCCGAGTAAATTTTAAGATCTCTGGGATTTTTTGGTTATCTTGATTAGGATTTAAAACTTCCTCTCCAATAAAAGGAATATGAGGAAAAGCTTCTGCAAGTCGTTGTTTTAGGTAATATTGACTACCGTAATCGGCAGGAGTGATAAAGGATCCGTCGGCTTTTTCCCAAGAAGGGACTAAACGTTGTTCTTTTCGGTAGTTTAGTAATTGCGTGATGATTTCCGTAACTACAGACTCAACGATGTTCTGATAGTTAGGCAACTGAGAGTACATAGAATTTTCCTCAAGTATCTAGATAAGAATGTTAGCAAAAGTTAGGATTATGTTAAACTTCGGGAGTGGCACTATAGCTGAAAGCTTAGTGCTTGCTAAAATTCTTTTCCCTATAAGTAAGGGGAACTTATGCTAATGAAGCTATGGCGAGCTACTTATGAGGGCATGTATGCATTTCTTATAGGTATGTTGCTAAAGTTGCGCTACCGTATGCATGTTGAAGGGCGGAAAACCCTAAATCTCAATCCTAGACAAGGGTGTTTATTTCTTGCGAATCACGTCGCGGAAATTGATCCCGTTATCCTAGAATACCTATTTTGGAGGCGATTTCATACTCGTCCCATGGCGGTCGAGTATTTATTTCGCAATCCCATTGTTCGATGGTTTTTAAACTCTGTAAAATCTATTTCTATCCCCCAAGTTGTTCCTGGTAAAAAGAATAAGGAGACCTTGGACTGTATGAACAAATGTTATGAAGAAGCCACAGCGGCTTTAAATAGAGGGGAAAGCATCCTTCTCTATCCTTCAGGAAGGTTATCTAGAACAGGGAAAGAAGAAATCGTTAATCAGTATTCTGCGTATGTGTTATTACATGAAGTTGCGGAATGCAACGTAATTTTAGTAAGAGTTTCAGGTTTATGGGGGAGCGCATTCTCTCGCTACAAGCGTGACTCTACACCTAAGTTAGGTCTTGTGTTTAAAGAAGCTTTGCGTGCTTTACTCCGTCGCGCGATTTTTTTTATGCCCAAAAGGTTTGTAAAAATTACTCTATGTCAAGTAGATCATCTTTTTTTAAAGCAATTTCCAACTAAACAAGATCTAAATACTTTTTTAGCCTCTTGGTTTAATCAAGGAGATGACAGTTTGCCCATAGAAGTTCCTTATGGATAACGAGGAAGTTACGAGGTATGCACGATCAATGGAATAGGAGTCGTAACAACCGTCCTTTAGGGTTGCGACCAGGATCTACGGTATTAGAAAATTTTTTAATACTATGTTCCGAACTTGATGCTGTAATTGCCTGTTTCGACGAGCATCTTGGTTCTCTCTCTTATCGAGAGCTTCGCAATGCTGTAATTGCCGTAGCAATCAAGGTATCGAAATTTCCTGAAGATAGAGTCGGGGTTATGATGCCTGGATCTATAGGGGCTTATATTGCCTATTTTGGCATTCTACTTGCAGGAAAGATTCCCGTAATGATCAACTGGAGTCAGGGACTTAGAGAACTGCGTGCATGTACAAAAACAGCAGAGATAGTTCGTGTTCTAACTTCACAGCAGCTGGTCAAACATTTAACTGAGGTCCAAGGGTTGATAGAGTATCCCTTTGATCTTGTCTATATGGAAGATATGCGTAAACAGCTTTCCTGGTGGGAGAAGTGTCGCATAGGGCTGTATTCTAAGTGTTCCGTTCCTTGGTTACTTAGGATTTTTGGAGTTTCAGGATTGGAGAGCAATGACATTGCTGTGATTTTGTTTACTTCTGGAACAGAAAAATTGCCAAAAGCAGTCCCTCTAACCCATAAGAACTTAATTGCGAATCAAAAAGCGTGCCTGAAATTTTTCGATCCAAGTAGGCAAGATGTCATGTTGGCCTTTCTACCTCCTTTTCATGCTTACGGTTTCAATAGCTGCGGCATGTTCCCTTTACTTGTTGGCTTTCCTGTAGTATTTGCTTCTAATCCTTTAAACCCTAAAAAGTTAGTTGAGCTGATCGATGACAAAAAGGTCTCTTTATTGGGGAGTACCCCAGTATTTTTCGAATACATTCTGAAAACAGCAAAAAAACAAAATTCCCATTTAGAATCTCTGCGGCTTGTTGTTATCGGTGGTGACGCGTTGAAAGATAGCCTCTATGAAGAAACTAAGAAATTACAGCCAAAAATTACTTTATATCAGGGATATGGTGCTACCGAATGTTCTCCTGTTATTTCGATTACTACGAGAGAAAGTCCTAGAAAACCAGAGTGTGTGGGATTGCCGATCGGAGATATGGATGTGCTCATTATTTCTAAAGAAACTCATGTTCCCGTATCTTCAGGAGAACAGGGGTTGATCGTTATCCGTGGGAGTTCTGTATTCTCAGGATATCTGAGCAGCCCTAAACATCAGGGTTTTGTCTCCCTAGGTGGAGATTGGTGGTATTTGACTGGAGATTTGGGTCATATAGGTCCTAGTGGTGATCTATTTTTAGAAGGTAGGCTTAGCCGATTTGTAAAAATCGGTGGAGAAATGGTCAGCCTAGAGGCTTTGGAGAGTATTTTGCGTGAACATTTTATTGCCAATCAGAATAGCGATGCAAACTTCCTAGTGGTTTGTGGTATTCCTGGGGATAAGGTAAGGCTGTGTTTATTTACTACTTTTCCTACAACAATACATGAAGTAAATGATATCTTAAAAAACGCTGAAACCAGTAGCATAGTGAAGATATCCTATGTGCATCAGGTTAAAAGCATTCCTATCTTAGGCATTGGAAAACCTGATTATGCCTCGTTAAATGCTCTGGCTGTTTCATTATTTGGCTAAGTAGCCTTTTTTCTGAGGTAGGTTGACGCATAGTGAGTGTGCAAGGAGAGTTTTTTGACTACCATTGGTGTTGTAGATTTTGTAACAAATGATTTTCTAGGTTTTGCCCGTTCTCCCACAATATACTGTGAGGTAAGTAAGCGGTTCCACATCCATTGTCAGCAGTTTCCTAATGAGAAACTAGGGACCCGTGGCTCTCGGCTTATGGTGGGGTCTTCTCCAGTTATAGATGATCTTGAAGTTAAAATAGCAGGATATCACGGAGCCCCGAATGCCTTCTTGGCAAATAGTGGTTATATGGCTAACCTCGGCCTATGCTATCACCTATCGCGATCTAACGATGTGCTTCTGTGGGACGAAGAAGTGCATATGTCTGTAGTGCACAGTCTATCCGTAATTGCTGGCCAACACCATGCCTTTCATCATAATGATCTTGAGCACTTAGAATCACTATTACAATGCTATAGGATAAGCTCTAAGGGAAGGATTTTTATCTTTGTCTCTTCTGTATATTCTTTTAGGGGGACTTTAGCACCGCTTCAGGAAGTGATAGCGCTTTCAAAAAAGTATCACGCTCACTTAGTTGTAGATGAAGCACACGCTATGGGAATTTTCGGAGAAGAGGGAAAAGGATTGTGTCACGCCTTAGGCTATGAAAATTTCTATGCTGTATTGGTTACCTACGGGAAAGCTTTGGGGACGATGGGAGCCTCTTTATTAACGTCATCAGAAGTAAAATATGAGTTAATGCGAAATGCTCCACCCTTGCGTTATTCTACATCTTTATCTCCACACACCCTAATTTCTATAGGTACAGCTTATGATTTCCTTACCTCTGAAGGAGAAAAAGCACGCCAGCAGGTCTTTAAGTTAAAAGAACACTTTAGTGGGTGTTTTGCCTCTCATGCTCCAGGATGTGTACAGCCCATATTTTTAAGACACGCCTGTTTCGAAGAAGTTGTCTCTGCATTAGAGAATGCAGGTATACATGTGGGAGTTGTAGCCTTTGCTAAACATCCTTTCTTGCGCGTCAATCTACATGCTTACAATACCATAGATGAGGTGGACCAGCTGGCTCAAGTTATGAAACCATACTTAGAAAAAAGTAGTCATAGGATCCACGTCAATCATGAATTTCACCTTTGGCGAGAGCTTTGCCAGCATTAAGGCGTGATGTAGCTTTTTATTTACAGGAATCACGTACGTACTCTTAATTAAAAATTGATAGCGGAATGTATCTTTAATTTTAAAATGGCCACAGGGAGTGACTGGCATCAGTTGTTTCGAATTTTCTAACTGCTCTTTTAGGATTGTATAGACCCGGTTTGCTTCTTGCCAGGTCTGTTTGGGGCATTTCCCCATGAAAATACAACGAATAAGACGGATAAAAGGAGGATAGTCGCAGAGTTCACGACCTGTAATTTCCTGACTATAAAAGGCAAAGTAATCCTGACGCATAGCACAATGAATTGTTGGATGGTCAGGAAGAAATGATTGGATAAGGATTTCTCCAGGCAGGTGGCTACGCCCAGACCTTCCTGCTACTTGTGTGATAAGCTGAAAGACTTGCTCTGAAGCTCGGAAATCTGGGATATATAATCCAGAATCTCCATTCAGAATGATCGCGAGCGTGACTGCAGAGAAGTGCATGCCTTTGGCAATCATCTGAGTGCCGATAAGAACATCTGCTTTTCCCGTTGCAAACTGCTTCAGTAAGGTTTCGTGACTTCCCTTGAACTTGGTAGTGTCGGAATCAATACGGATAGTACGTATCTGAGGGAAAATCTGCTGTAGTATTTTTTCTATTTTTTCTGTTCCAGAGCCTCGATATTGCAGCGTCATGGTTCCAAGACATTTTGGGCATGATTGTGGGAGCTCTTTAGGTGAGGAGTTGCATAGATGACAGAGAAGCACATTCGCATATTTATGGAAAGTGAGTACCATATCGCAATGAGGACATTTCAATGTATGCTTGCAAATTGTACAAGAGACATTTGTATGATACCCTCGACGATTAAAGAAAATCAAAACTTGCTCTCCCACTTGCATACGCTCGGCTATTTTCTTCAAAACTGGCTGGGAAAATAGAGTCTTGGCTTTTGACTTTTCCCTCTCTAGGTTCATATTGATCAGAGAAACTTTTGCTGGTTGAGCAGCAGCTCGTGAAAAAAGTTGTGATAGAATGTATTTTCCAGATAGCGCATTGGTATAGCTTTCCAAGCTGGGAGTCGCGCTTCCTAAAACCACAGTAGCGTGTGCGAGTTTGCCTCGCATTACAGCAACATCCCGGGCATGGTAGCAAGGAGGACTTTCAGTTTGTTTATACGCGGGATCATGTTCTTCATCTACAATGATCAGTCCGAGATTCTTCATGGGGCAGAAAAGAGCTGAGCGTGGTCCTATCAGAATACGTAAAGATCCTTCGGAAGCTTGTCGCCACGTGCGACTTTTGTCGCTGTCGCTAAGCTTGTGGTGGAGAACGCCCACGTCCTTGCCAAAGCGAGCTTTAAATAATGTGACTGTTTGTATTGTGAGGGCAATTTCTGGAACAAGAAGAATGGTACTTTTCCCTTGTTTAAGAGCCTTGCTTGTCGCTCGAAGATAGATCTCTGTTTTGCCGCTTCCTGTAATTCCGAAAAGTAAATGCGTATGGAATTGTGATGTTTGTAGCGAAGAAAAAATTTTATCTATGGCGTCTTGCTGTTCAGGATGCAAGGTTTTAGGAGAAGGAAGAAAAAAGGTAAGTCGATTTTCTTGGAGCTCTAACTGAGCTGCGTCCACAACATCAAGAATACCCAGCTTCTCAAGAGAATGGATCGGAGATTGCGATACCTTGGCTTTTTCCATAAGGGAAGATAGACCTAACGGAGACGAATATTGTAGTAGAATTTTTAAAACAGAAGCTTGAGAAGGATGCGAAACTTCTAATTTAGCAAGAAGCTCTCTAATTTTTGCCTTGCTTTGTTTTAAGACAACACGATAGTGCTGCTTGGGCTGAATAACATTTGAAGAAATGCTAGGGAGAAATAGCTTGAGAGTTTTCCCCAAGGGAGCAAAGTAGTACTGGCTGATCCAAAACAATAAATCAAGAAGATCTTGAGGGAGGAAGATTTCTGAATCGGATATTCCTAAGACAGGCAGAATTTTCTTACATTGGGTGGTTGCTTTTATTTGATATACGACCCCAACTTTTTTTGCTCCGCGTAGAGAAACGGTAACAGCGGTTCCTTTGGTAATGTGTTCTAGATTTTCTGGAACGCCATAATCGAGTACCTTGTTAATATTAGAGCCTACGATGACTTCGGCGTATAGGCGAAAGGTAGACGATTCAATATAGCCCATAGATTTCGTTTTAACTGTGAATCTTTTTCATACTCTAGTGAAGAATAGAGGGGAAGAAAGATACACTCATTTTGTGTCAGAGATTGATGATAATCAGTTGTAGGAATTTTATAGCGGATCACATTTAAAGGGGCTAGAGCTAAAAAAAGATCCGAGTTATTTAAAAAGATATTTGTGTTTGGATGAATCAACGTCAACTTTGTAGGAAAAAATTGCTGAGTAAGAATTTTTGCTAGTCTGTTGAAGAAGAGTACTTCTTCATTGTTTTCTTCATAAACAAAAATAGAACAAGGGATCTTCGGAGGAGAAAGAGTGTAATCTTTTAAGGCAAGATACTTCTCTTTTAAAATACGGTCTTTTGAAAGATCTGGATGAAGGGGAACACATTTCCACTCAGAAAATTTAGACTTTTCCTTAGAAAGATTCGTAGGTGAAGGAGGTAGTACTTGAGGCTCCGCATTAGGTAGTTCTATAGCTTTCTTATGTAGGTGTGGGGCACTTATAGAGGCCGCAGTGTTAGGAAGTGTTACGTCCAAGAGAGATGAAATTTTAGGATAGAATTCTTCAGAATAACGATCTAAAAGTTGAGAGACAGTCTCATAAAGATTTTGAGAGTTTTCCATAAATAGCTTATTTTTCTAAAAAGAGGCTTACTTTCTGGTGTCCTTAAAGGAGAAGTTCTCTGTGGACAAGAATTTCTATTCTTATTTTATCCTAAATGAGATAATAGTGTCATCATACTCAACAAATTTATTCGACGTGTTTTTTTTAAGGTGGTGACATGAAATTTTGGTTGCAAGGATGTGCTTTTGTCGGTTGCCTGCTATTGACTTTACCTTGTTGTGCTGCACGAAAGCGTGTTTCTAGAGAAAATCCTCCAGAAACTCGCCCTGCGACAACCACAAATATGAACTGGGAGAGCTATTCAAAAGCTCTTGAACTTTCTAAACAAGACCACAAACCTATATGCCTGTTTTTCACAGGGTCAGACTGGTGTATGTGGTGCATAAAAATGCAACAACAGATTTTGCAAACTACCGATTTTAAGGACTTTGCTCGTAAGCATCTTCATATGGTTGAAGTTGATTTTCCTCAAAAGAATAACCAATCTCAAGAGCAACGACAAAAAAATCAAGAACTGAAAACTCAACATAAAGTTACGGGATTCCCTGAGCTGGTCTTCATAGATCAAGAAGGAAAACAACTCGCTCGCATGGGATTTGAACCTGGTGGTGGAGCTGCTTATGTAACTAGGGTGAAGTCTGCCCTTAAGATGCATTAAGGAGATCTGAAAACGTATCCTTGCATTGAGCCCCTCTTTTGTAAATTCAAGGTGAGAATTTTCTTACAAACCCGTCGATCAAAGTTTTTCAAAACTAGCAAAAATAAACTAGTCGCTTAATCAATTTTTTCAGACTTGTTTTTTTTAGCATTTAAATAATCAGAGATAGTCTTCGCTAATCTCTTTATTATGCTTCTTGGGAGAGGGGCTGCATGGAGAAGACCTGTTGTGGTTAGAGCGAGTTTAGTTCCAACGGTGTTTTCTCTATCAGGATCTAGAAAAGGAGTTGCCACGCAATTTTCCTTTTCAAAGAGGTGGTCGCCAACTGGCTTTCCGTCCTTATCAGAGTTATAAATGAAAATTTCAGGGCAAGGCAGTCTTTCACTAGCCTCTACAGAGTTTATGTTCCAACCTACTAATTTTACAATAGCGGAACCTAGGGGTTTACAAAATTGATTTGCGATATCTGCTAAGGATCGGGGGCCTCGATCTTTTATGGCAATCCACGAGATTTTATCACTGCCATCGGTGATCTCACGATCTAGGGCTGCGGCTTGGACACTTGTCCCCAGAGAATATCCGAAAGCAATGATTTGAGTGGCTTTCGGACCTGTATTTTCATCTCGTAAATAGCGTACGCATGCCTGGTATGACTTAATGAGATTTTCTCGTGTCACGGATCCTTGACTAGACATTACTCCTGGATAATTGAACATAAGAATATTAGAGTGGGTGGCTTTTGCCAGCTCGTGTATAGAGCATTTTTCTTGATTAAATTGGTTTTCTATAGACCCAAGGTTTCCTTGAGAAAAAAGAATCCATCTTTTCGGGAAAGCATTGGGGAGTTTTATAGCCACACTATCGATAAGCAGTTCGTCATATTGCATAACCACACGCTGGACTGCTGAAATTTCATTGAGACTAAGGAGGTCTTTGAGCTTGGAAACATAGACAGCTCTTGTATCCTTCACAGCTTTTTCTGGCATGTGCTGAGATATGAAAGGAGCAGGGTGAATGAGAAATTGACACAATTTCTGAAGTACCCAGAATAACCCCACTGGCAAGAACAAAATGACTGCGATAATAAATTTAACGATGTTCCAGATCACTTCCAAAATCTTAAACAAAGTGGGGTGAGCTCTGCGCCTTTCCCAAGATGCCTGTGCTTTCTTTGAAGAAAACATTATGAGAGAAGGCTGCGGGTCAGTCAATAGTAGTAAATCTTCATAGAAGTTTGTTAGGGTAGGCCTTTGAATCATAGGTGGTTCCTAAATTTTGAAGTGGGCAAAGTATAGGGGAAATACAAGAAAAAGAACATGCATTGTAATTGTTTTAGTTTTTTATAGGAAGACTTGCCAGGATTTCTTCAGAAAGCTTCTTAATTGTATTGTAATTCAGAGGTTCTAGTTCTGGAGCTAGCCTTTAAGACTAGGAGGAGAGTGGTAGGCGTATCGAATTGGGGACATACAATTTTAAGCAGTCAGGAAATAAAAGGAAAAGCATTTTTCATTTGGCTCTAACTTTGTAAAGAAGTTTGAGGCCCAGTGTATAGGCTCAAACTTCAAATGCATTGAGCACAATTAACCGTGAAATCCAAAGATTTTATAAGGTTATTTAAAAAGCCCGTGATCTTGCAATATAGATTGGTTTGCATTTTCCCAATAAAACACACACCCTTGCTTCTCGTGTTCAAGATCTCCGTAATACGGATCTTTGACAGGATTACCAAAATAACTACGTTGTTGTGGGATTCTCAAACCCAGGACTGTAAGGAGTTTTATGATTATCGTTCCAGGAGGGAGGGCAAGGGGGTTGTTCTCGTTTCTTTTAAAGAAGAGGGGGTCCCCATATCGTTTCTTGGTTTTCATTGCCAAAGGGAAGGAAGGTTATTTTATTTAATTCGGGGGAAGAAGCGTGTTGTAGATCCGAAGGTTGAAACAATCGTTTTACGAAATAACGTGCCAAAAGTTCTTTGCTTTCAAAACACATCCACTCTTTATCTCCGTTCTCCTTTTCCATCATTCGAACTCGGTTAATTAGTGTTTCCTCTGTAGAGGAAAACTGCCGATCGTAGGCGAAGTCAAAATGCTTATCCAGATCCTTTTTAGGCCATTTTAAGGAGTCTAAGTCTATGTTTAAGAATGGGATTTTCGCCGATAGTAGGTCTTGTCCAAGCTTGGTTATATTTATAGAGAAGGTAATTTCAGGTGTTTGCCCTTCAGGAGATTTGATTGTCATAATTTGATATTTTTTAGGCAGAGCAAAGAAGGCAGGGGAGACCTCTAAAGCAGCTTTTTTAACTAGCTCAGGATTCTTAGCAAGGACGAGTTCTTCTTGCTTAGTCACATTTACTGGTATGTAGAAACATCGTCTATCAAATTTTACATGTAAAAAGAAGCGAATTGCTAAGGCAATTAAAATAATAGGCAAGAGAAGGAGTGAAAGGATTTTTAAGATTTTTATTAACATAGAAACTTGGGCTGTCTCTTTTCTAGCTATAATAAGTCCAGAGGGACTTGTACTGATAATTCGGGTAACGGTTTCCCCCTCCTAAACAACAATACGAGTCTAATTTACTCATAAGAGCGGTTTGCCAGTTAGGACAAGTTCCAGGAGAAAAACTATAGATTTTCATGAAAACCTCTTGTAAAAGTTTTTAAATTAAAATTTGGCGCAATAAAAAGAGTTGCTCTCAAGAGATGGGGTAGCCAGCCTTTGATTTCTTGATACATCTGCTCTCGAATAAACGGATAGCTTGTCAAAATAGATCTGTAACTGTTCCCCCATTTGAAAAGGCGATGCCCGCAAATATAGAGAGGATTATGAGCGATTAAAAATTTACAGTACTCTTGTTTTCTATTGCTTAGGCGAAGTTTTAAGAGCTTGGAGTAACGTATTTTTACGGTGGAAATAATAGGAAAAAAAACTTACGACTTGTTCTGTTTTGGAAGCTAACGGCACAAATCCCCCCCCCCCCAAGAGGGTGGCAGCTTATCCATAAGGGGATTCCGCCAGTTAGAACGGAATTGAGAGGAAAAATTATGTGTGCTGTTCACAAATTACTTTTTAAACTATAAATTACGACTAAAGAGGAAAAATTCTAAGGTTTCTCTTTTTTTATTTCAATACCAAAGTTTAAAATGTTTATTCTTTGCAAATCTTTGACTGATATATGCGTAGAACTTGAAGAAGAGTCAGAATCTTCGAAAAGAATCAGAGAATAGAGAATAATTTATCGGTTTATAGAAGTAGCGCAAACGCTGTTGCGATTCTCTTTATGAACTTAAAGTTTCACTAGACTTTTTTAAGAGATCCAAAAAATTTCAGAAGCTATATAAAATTTGTCGCATAATTAAAGCATCAGATACTCTGTTTGATGGGATTAGGCAGCTCTTTATAAATTTAGATAGAGTGATTTCAGAGTCTTGGCTTGTAACACAAAGCGGTATTTATACAAACATACTAAGGTAGGGGAAAGAATGACGGTGAAAGCAGAATACTTAGATCATGAAGATTTTTTATACAGGATGAATAAACTTCAGGAACTTTCTATGTTGGGCGTAGCACCTTATCCTTACCAATTTCCAGGAGTTCTTTCATGCGAAGATATTAAAAAAACGTTTGCTAATCAAGATTTAGGGAATAGCGAAGCTGCTATGAGTAGGTCTACTCCTAAAGTCCGTTTTGCTGGGCGTTTGATTCTTTTCCGTGCCATGGGGAAAAATGCTTTCGGACAGATTTTAGACCATAATCAAACCATCCAAGTGATGTTCAACCGCGAGTTTACCTCTGTAAACGGACTTTCTAAAGATGCTGAGATCACTCCGATTAAGTTTATAGAAAAGAAGTTGGATTTAGGAGATATTCTTGGGATTGATGGCTATCTATTCTTCACTCATTCTGGAGAGCTTACGGTTCTTGTAGAGACGGTAACTCTACTTTGTAAATCCCTACTTTCGTTACCCGATAAGCATGCGGGTTTGAGTGATAAAGAAGTCCGCTACCGTAAGCGTTGGTTAGATCTAATTTCCTCAAGAGAGGTTAGCAATACCTTTGTAACAAGAAGTTATATTATCAAGCTCATTCGCCAGTATATGGACGCTCATGGCTTCTTAGAGGTAGAAACTCCTATATTACAAAATATCTATGGAGGTGCAGAAGCTCGGCCCTTCACGACAACAATGGAAGCTTTACACTCTGAAATGTTTTTGAGAATTTCCCTGGAAATCGCCTTGAAGAAAATCCTAGTAGGAGGAGCTCCTCGTATTTATGAACTTGGGAAGGTCTTTAGAAATGAAGGAATTGATAGAACTCATAATCCTGAATTTACGATGATAGAAGCGTATGCTGCTTACATGGATTATCAAGAGGTTATGGTCTTTGTAGAAAATCTTATCGAACATCTTGTTCGTGCTTTAAACCAAAACAATACATCTCTTGTCTATTCTCATTGGAAACACGGTCCTCAAGAGGTGGATTTTAAAGCTCCTTGGATTCGGATGACAATGAAAGAAAGTATCGCGACCTATGCAAATATTGATGTTGACGTTCATAGTGATCACCAGCTTAAGGAAATATTGAAGGCAAAAACGACCTTGCCAGAGACTGCATTTGTGAACGCTTCCCGGGGGATGTTGATCGTTACTTTATTTGATGAACTGGTATCTGATAATTTAATAGCCCCTCACCACATTACAGATCACCCTATAGAGACAACCCCTTTATGTAAAACCCTGCGCTCTGGAGATTCTGCCTTTGTAGAGCGCTTTGAAAGCTTCTGTTTAGGGAAGGAGTTATGTAATGCCTATTCGGAACTGAATGATCCTATTCGTCAAAGACAACTATTAGAGCAACAGTATGCCAAAAAAGAACTACTTTCAGATAGCGAGTGTCATCCTATTGACGAAGAGTTTTTGGAAGCCTTGTGTCAAGGAATGCCTCCTGCAGGAGGATTTGGTATTGGTGTAGATAGGCTTGTTATGATTCTTACAAATGCTGCATCTATACGCGATGTATTGTATTTCCCTGTCATGCGGCGCTTCGATGTGGAGAAGACATAATTTTAAAGAGGTTTTACTTTAGGTCCTGACTTATTGTCTTCGATAAGAAAACCTGCAGCAAGTACCTCATTACGCAAGATGTCTGCCATTGCCCAATTTTTAGCTTTTCGAGCTTCCTCACGTTCTGCAACAAGTTGCATCACTGTTGCTGGAATGGGCACGATTGTGGTTAAAGGAAGGACACCAAGTACACTATCGACTTTCTTAAGAATCTCCAATATGTAGAGAGAATCGGCTTTAGAAAAATTCCCTTGGTCTATCAAACTGTTAATCTCATGAACAAAATCAAAAAGAGATGCAAATCCTGTAGAAACATTTAAATCATTGGCAAGAGCTCCTGAGAAAGCTGAAAGGAATTGATTACTAGAGGTCAAGGTTTTAGGGAGGGGAGATTCCCCAGAGAGAGGAACGTCTTCAAGTCGAGAAACAAAATCTTTTAAGCGACGTAAGGCATGCCTACAGGAAAGAAGAGCTTCTTCTGTAAAATTGAGTTGCATACGGTAATGGCTTTGCAACAGCATATAGCGTACTTCTTGACCAGTAAATCCCTGGTTTAGAAGGTCTCGCAGAGTAAAGAAGTTCCCTAAGCTCTTCGACATTTTCTTCCCATCAATGAGAAGATGTTCTGAATGCAGCCAGTAGCGTACAAAGGGTTTCCCTGATAGAGCTTCAGATTGAGCTATTTCATTTTCATGGTGGGGAAATATATTGTCTACGCCTCCCACATGGATATCCAAAGAGTCTCCAAGAAGTTCCATAGCCATAATCGAACATTCCAAATGCCATCCAGGTCGACCTTTTCCAAAAGGACTTTCCCAATAAATTGTTCCGTCACGTTCTGGATTGTATGCTTTCCAAAGTACAAAATCACTTGGGTTTTCTTTGTCATATTCATCAGTAGAGACACGAGAGGAACAGCGTAAGCTACTAAGATCAAGATGAGAGAGTTTCCCGTAATTTGGAAAGCGGTTAAGAGAAAAGTAAATAGAGGGGTCCTCTTGGCCTACATAGGCGATTCCCTGCTCTAAGAGATTTGTAATTGCTTGGATCATTTGAGGAATGTAATGTGTCGCATGGGGATAAAAATCGGCTTTAGCAATATTTAAAGTATTGAGATCTTCAAAAAAAGCCTCAATATACGGCTCAGTATATTCTTGCAGCGAAATATTTTTTTTGCAGGCTCCTGCTATGGTTTTGTCTTCTACATCAGTAATATTCATCACATGGGTTACAGAATAACCAAAGAATAACAGAGTGCGCTTGAGAACATCTTCGAAAACATACGTTCGGAAGTTCCCTATGTGAGCATAGTCGTAAACCGTAGGACCGCAAGTATACAGTCTTACAGGGGTATGATTAGGGAAGAAAGGTTCTTTTTTTTGAGATGCTGTATTGTAGAAATAGAGACCTTCTATAGGAGAAAATGCCATAACTGTATCACTCTTGACTGAGGAGTTTGTTGCTGCACATACAGAAAGAATTTAACATCAGTCTCTTCCGCTTATGCTAACAAAATAAATTTTCTAGATCCATGATTTTTACTTTCGAAAATCTTGGAAGAGAAAAGATAGCAAATTTCTTTCTTTTCAAAAGAAATAAAAAATCGCATAAATATTCTTAGAGTTTCATATTTATTCATGCAATAGAAGCTAAATTTTTTTTAGTAGCGAAGTTCAACGTTTTTAAGTAGTGTTTTTTATTTCGTTTTAATAAAAAAAAGACTATACAACAAGAGTCGCTAAAAAGATGTTCTAGAGGCATATCTGGCCCGCCCTGAATAGAATAAATTGCACCCTAATCTTAGGAAAGGAGGAGGTAGCCTGTGATCCTGTTACAAAATATCAAACGATGTTCCTTAAAACAGTTGAAGGTCTTAGCTACTCTTTTGTTGAGTGTGAGCTTCCTTAACCTAGAAGCAGCCCAGAACAATGATGCTAATACCATTGTTTGGCACCCGAACTATCAGGAAGCTTTGCAAAAGAGTAAGGAAGCAGAACTTCCTCTCCTTGTTGTTTTTTCTGGTTCCGACTGGAATGGCTCCTGTATGAAAATCTGGAAAGAGGTTTTAGAATCACCAGAATTTATCAAAAGAGTGCGAGGTAAGTTCGTTTGTGTGGAAGTTGATTACCTAAAACATAGACCCCAGGTTGAAGGCATTCGTAAGCAGAATATTGCTTTGAAATCTAAATTCAAAATTAATGAGCTGCCTTGCATCATTTTACTCTCACATGAAGAGAGAGAAATTTATAGAATAGGCTCTTTTGGAAACGAGACAGGCTCCAATTTAGGAGATAGTCTTTGCCATATCGTAGAAAGCGATTCTTTACTAAGAAGGGCGTTCCCAGTTATGGCGTCTCTATCTTTATCAGTACTACAAAGGTATTATCGACTTGCTGAAGAGCTTTCTTATAAAGAATTTCTCAATCATGCTCTTGAACTTGGTGTGCGTAGTGATGACTACTTTTTCTTATCCGAGAAGTTTCGTTTGTTAGTAGAAGTAGGCAAAATGGATTCCGAGGAGTGTCAAAGAATTAAAAAACGCCTTCTCCACAAAGATCCTAAAAATGAAAAGCAAACACATTTTACCGTAGCTCTTATAGAGTTTCAAGAACTGGCAAAAAGATCTCGAACTGGCGTGCGTCAAGACGCCAGCCAGGTAATAGCCCCTTTAGAAAGTTATATTTCTCAATTTGGGCAACAGGATAAGGATAATTTGTGGCGTATAGAAATGATGATCGCTCAATTTTATTTAGACTCCGATCAATGGCATCAAGCTCTGCAACACGCAGAAGTCGCTTTTGAAGCTGCTCCTAACGAGGTGCGTTCGCATATTTCTCGTTCTTTGGAATACATTCGCCACCAGTCGTAGCTTTAGTTTTCCCGAAACGACTCAGCCCCTCTGGGATTTGATTTATAAAATCTTCGAGAAGTTTTGAAAAACTGGGTTGCTGCTTATGTCTCTTCGGGAAAACAACAATTTGACAATTAGGAAGCTGATGGCGGACATGCCGAAATACTTCACGAACGACACGCTTAAAAGAATTTCTTTCATGGGCCTTTCCAAATTTTTTAGACACAGTAATACCAACCCTGCAAATCCCAGGATGCCGAGACGGGACTATGTAGAAAGTCACCTGGCTGCCACGACAACAGAAACCTGATCGCGTAATGTAAAGAAATTGCTTTCTTTTCAAAATACGAGCATGTTTGGGTAAAGTTAATTGGTGCACAAAATACTAAATTACAAATCGACTAGAGCATGTCTGCCGTGGCGGCGACGGCGATTCAAAAGTTTTCTTCCATTTCTTGTGGCCATACGAGCACGGAAACCCACAGAATTGCGGCGTTTCCTTTTACTAGGTTGATAAGTCCGTTTCACAGTGTCTCCCTATAATTCCTAGCCTCATTCACGGTTTACTAGTCTCACTAGAGAGGCTTCGGCCAAATTTTAGAAGATTATATCAATAAAGATCAACAAGAAGACACCAGCTTTCTTCTAACTGATCTAAGAAAATTCGAGAGATGACAGTCTGATATTGTCAAAAAAGCTTCTAGGAGATTAAATTGGTTCCTTGTTGTAACTTAATATGCTTCTCCTTTTTTATGAGAAGTGAAGGTAATATTTTCATGAAAGTTAGTTCATCTGTTAAGGCTGATCCATCTAAGGGGGATAAATTGGTCCGCCGCAAAGGACGCCTTTACGTAATTAATAAGAAAGATCCAAATCGAAAGCAGCGCCAAACAGGACCTGCCCGTAAAAAGTAATTTAAAAAATTTAGGTAAAACGCATGGCGAAAAAATCATCAATAGCAAGAGAAGCTAAGCGTCAACGATTGGTAGAGGCTAATTTTAAAAAACGATCAGACCTTCGTAAAATCGTGAAGAGTTTGTCTGTTAGCAAAGAAGAAAAAGAGAGTGCCCGCATCGCTTTAAATAAAATGAAGAGAGACACCTCTCCTACACGTTTGCATAATAGGTGCTTGTTGACAGGTCGTCCTAGAGGCTACTTAAGAAAGTTTGCTGTCTCTAGAATTTGTTTTAGACAAATGGCTTCTATGGGAGAAATTCCTGGAGTCATTAAAGCTAGTTGGTAGTCTATTCTAGTTAAACCCCAACTCTATTTTAAGAAGAGTGTGGGGTTTTATTTTGTTTCTTTCAAAGCCAGCTGTAGTGCCGCAACATCCTTCACTCGTTTCCAATCTTCCATTCCCTTTTTCCAAACCCAAATTTCTTTTGGATTGATTTTTTCTTTAGAGCAGGATTCTTGATCTTTTAAAAATAAGACTAAACTGTCAAAAGATAGGGGACCTACGTTTTTTCTCTCTTTATCTAAGTAAAACCATTTCTCTGTATCAATAACAATTTCTTTAAGATCTTCCGATGATAATGGTTCGTCTTCCTCTTCTTTGTTTTTACCTTCGAAGCTTTTTTTTAGATCATCAAAAAGATTGGAGTTATCAAAAGGGTTACCTTGGGCCTGTTCTAAAGTATTGTTTTGACGAGAAGGAAGAAGAAGAAGAACAATTAGACCGATAAATCCAAAAAATGCTCCCGCAAAAAACCAGCCAATCGGGTTTCGGTTTTTTTTATCTGCTATGTAGGCAGATAAACAACCTAGAATCACATAAAATAATAAAATCGAAATAGGAAGCATAAAGCCTAGCGTACCTGCAAGATTAGTAGACCGTCACTAACACTTATTATTCCCACAGTGTTGCATTTCTCGCTAGAGAAATAGGGTAAGTTTGGAAAGGAAAATACAAAACAAAATTTAAATTTCAGAGGAGTAGTTGCAACAAGGACGATTTTGGCTTTTTTCTGATACATTGTTCTAGGGAGAAGGAAGAATAAAGAGAAAATTAAGCTTGCAGAGTTTAAAATTTCTAAAACAAAAAACTAACGTTTAGTGTTACGATTATTTTTCTTTGCTCCCAAAAAGCTGCAAGGGAACCCGTAAGTCATGTAAAGTAACTAGAAATAGGGTCTAATGAATGTAGCATATTAACCGCTGGACTATTAGATTGTCACTAACACTTATTATTTCCACGGTGTTATATTTCTCTAGAGAAGAAATAGAGCGCATTGGAGGAGGAAAAATGGAAAAACAAAATTTAAAATTAGATGTCAAAGAGATTGAGTTTCCTGAAACAGTATTCAGCCGTGATATCGAAACTCGTGTTATCCAAGTAATTATTTTGCATTGTTTAGCAAAAATTAATGGTGTTTCCCTCCTTGGAGGAAATCTAATAGATGCTCTATTTGGCAGAGATATCGAAAGAATGAAGGGAATCTATGTAGAACAAGATTCGAAAAACCATTTAGTCAAAGTTCGTGTTGAAGTAAATGTAGATTACGGTGTTTCTATACCAGAAAAAACAGAAGAAATCCAAGGCTGTATTGTTTCGGAAATTTCAGAGTATACAGGACTTCACGTGGCTGCTGTGCACGTGGTTATCAAGGGATTGACACAACCAAAAGATCCTATTGATGAAGAAAGTGAAGAAGAAGTATTAGTTCAAGATCTTCCTTCACCCGAAGATTTCTTGATGGAGAATTCCGAAGGATAAGCCTATTCAGACTTGTTGAAAGCTTTTTGCCTTGTAAGAAGCTCTTCGATATCTTTCCTAGTTAGCCCAGGAATAGCTTCCAGCTCTTCCTGGGAGCTACGCATTACTTGTTCCCAGCTTTTGAATTTCTGCAATAATCGTTTTCGTTTTACCTCCCCAATTCCAGGGATTTTTTCTTGTATAAGCAAAGCCCTGCCTCTTTTTTTTCTGTGTTTACTAATCGCAAACCGATGCGCTTCATCACGAAGGATTTGAAAGAAATGTAATAAATTAGAAGTTGGAGGAAGTGAAAGACCTTCTGGAAAGGTTTCGCAGAAAATTTTCTCTTTATTTAACCCTCGACTGTGATTACTTTTTTCTTTTGCTATAGTAACGACTTGGATTCCAGTAAGGTTGAGGGTTTGGAGTGTTTTTTTTGTCTTGTTATAGTGAGTCTTTCCTCCATCAATCACAATCATATCAGGAAGAGCGGTGGTCAATGAATGAAACCTTCTTAAGAGCACTTCTTCTAATAGAGCTAAGTCATTCTTAGTCTTTTCAGAATCAATGGAGAACGTGCGGTATTGCTTGGGCTCGAACCCACTATTTTCAAATACAATGTACACTCCGATAGCATGAGCGCCTTGCATATGGGCATTATCGTAGCATTCTATGCGGTAAGGATACTGTGATGTTCGCAGTACTTGTTGGAATTCTTGGTAGGGAAGAGTTGATGAAGAGGTTGTAGTTGCTGCATACGTCTTGGCATTTTGATATGCAAGATTGAGAAGTCCTTTTCCATATCCTGTTTTTGGAGAACGTAAGCGGGGGGGAGCATCTGCATTCAGTAAGGAAGCGAGAGTTGGAAATTCTAAAGGAAGAGGTAGTAAAATTTCTTTGGGAAGATGAGGCTGGTTAACATAGTATTGTAAAATAAAGGAGGAGAGGAAGTCTTGATCTTCTTGAGCATTTTCAAAGAAAGAGAAATGGCGGGCTCCAAGAAGTTTTCCTGAGCGGACGGCAAGAATCGTTAAAATAGTCCTTTGTTTATGCCTGTAAAGACCAAGCGCGTCAATATTTTGGAAATGAAACTTTTCAACTTGCTGCTTTGCCATTGCCTGCTTAATTAATGACAAAGTGCGGTAGTAATTAGCTGCTTGCTCAAACTCCAAGTTATCAGAGGCCTTCTGAACAGCTTTTTCTAAATTCTTGACAACTTCTTCGATCTTTCCTTTGAGAAAGAGAATCGCCTTTTCTAAGGTTCCTTGATATTCTTCGCGCGTGCAGCGTCCCACACAAGGAGCAAGGCAACGCTTCATGTCATAAAGAATGCAGGGCCGCTTCCTTAAGGCAAACTCTCGATTTGAACAGGTTCTAAGAGGAAACCATTGACTAATGACCTCTAAAAGTGTGTGACAAGCTTCAGCACTTACATAAGGACCAAAAATCAATTGTCGTTGTGAAGAGGTGATCCCTTTGGTACGAACCGCTTCCACTTTTGGCCACGAATGGGAGAGGGAAATTGCAAGGCAGAAAAAGGTTTTATCATCTTTGAGCAACACATTGTATTTTGGATGGTACTGCTTAATTAAATTGTTTTCTAAAAGAAGAGCCTCAGTTTCATTTGAAACGACAATAGTTTCAATAGTCGCGGTCTTTTTTAGAAGAAATGGGATTCGTTCTCGAGAGTCCCCCTTCTCATGAAAATATGATGCTAAGCGATTTTTGAGATTTTTAGCTTTGCCAATATAGAGGACTTGACCCTGGATATCCTTCATCAAGTAGACTCCAGGAGAGGCAGGAATGAGTTTGAGAGAAAAATCCTCAATGCGCATAACTAGAATAACGTAAGCTGTTGCATCTTATCTTGAACAGGAGAGGTAATCGATTCTGGGCCCTCTAATTGTCTTAAGATCTGCTGAGCTCTCGATACCACACAAAGGGGAAAGCCAGCAAGCCTGGCAACATGAATGCCAAAACTTTTTTGTGAGTGTCCCTTAAGAATCTCATATAAGAAAACAGGTTGCCCCGCTTTATCTTTAACACCAGCATGAAAATTTTCTACGTGAGGGCAATGATTTTCCAAAGTAGTCAACTCTTTATAATGAGTTGCAAAGAGCGTTTTAGCCTTCTTTTTATCAGTAAAAAGAAGATATTCTACAACTGCTTGAGCAATGGCAAGGCCATCATAAGTACTTGTACCTCTTCCTACCTCATCTAAAATTACTAGGGAGCGGTCGGTCGCATTGTGAAGGATATTGGCAGTTTCAGCCATTTCTACCATGAAAGTAGACATTCCTTTTGAGAGGTTATCTCCAGCGCCTATCCTAGTAAAGATTTTATCAATAACTCCGATGTGGGCTGACTTTGCAGGGATATAGGATCCCATTTGAGCCATAATCACCAAAAGAGCTACCTGACGGATATACGTAGATTTCCCCGCCATGTTAGGCCCAGTAAGTAGGATCATCCGGGTTTGTGAGCCACGCATTTCAGTGTCATTGGGAATAAATTTCCCAGTATCTAAAAGAGTTTTTGCTACAGGATGGCAGCCGCGATAAATACATAAGGCATCGCTTGTATCTAAACGAGGACGACAATAGCCTTGGGTATCTGCGAGCTCCGCAAGAGAAATTATATAGTCTAGATCTGCTAGATTTTGAGATAGAGTCAAGATCTCTGTACGTAATTGTAGGATTTGTGAGCAAAGATCTTTGAAGAATTGGGTTTCTAAAGATTGAAGTTTATCAGAAATGTTGGACATATCATCTTGGAACTGTTGCAGCTCAACAGTAGTAAACCTTTCTGCATGTAGTCGTGATTGCCGACGGATGAACTCTTTAGGAAGCCGAGGAGCAAGGTCGCTGTTCACTTCAATGTAATATCCTAAAGCCTGAGCAAAACAGACTTTGAGTTTCTTGATTCCTGTTTCCTTACGAATACGTTCTTGGTATTCCCAAAGCCATTCTTGAGAATGTCCTTGATTGTGGCGTAGACGTTTTAAATCATCGTGGAAATCATCTACAAAGACATTTCCTTCCGAGACACGGAAAGGAAGGTCCCCATGTAATGCTGTTGAAAGCAGCTCGATTAATGAGGATAATTCCGCACCTAAGGAACATGTATTTACAAAAAATTCGGGAAGATTAGAAGATGCAAGTTGTTCATAGATTTGAGCTCCTGCACAAAAGGAATCTCTAAGCATACCGATATCTCTAGGTCCCGCCCATCCTGTCGTTACCTTGGTCATCAGACGTTCGATATCACGTACTTGACAAAGATACGTTTTGATATTTTTCCTCAATGTCACTTGTCGAAAGAAAAATTCTACAGCATCTTGGCGTACAAGGATCTCTTTAGGATTGTAGAAAGGGCTGACTAAAATTTGACGTAAGAGTCTTCCTCCCATAGGTGTATTTGTATGATCCATAATACGCAAGAGAGAATTTTTCCCCTGAGGATCATTAAGGGGGGCTAGGAGTTCTAGATTAATTTGGGATGACGTATCTATTAACAACTTCTGCTGTTTTCCACGGGTTTTAGGAATCGCAATGTGTTTTGTAGGTAATAAGAGTTTATCTTGGATATAAGAGAGAAGACCTCCAGCAGCGTTGATCGCTGGGACCAAACCTTTCAGGCCAAACCCATCTAGAGAGGCTACCCGAAAATGAGTTGTAAGTTTTTGAGAGGCGAACTTATGTTCGAAGGCCCAGTCTGCATATGTGGATAAGGTAAGCTTAAGGTGTTGTTGTAGCTGCATTACAACAGAGGTTTCTTTATTGTAAAATTTACTATATGAGAGCACCTCAGAGGGGGAAAGACGACAGATCTCGTCAACAAGCTCCTTAGTATTATCACATTCTTCAATAAGGAAAGATCCTGTAGAAAGGTCTAAACAAGCAAAACCGAAAAGAGATCCTACACGATTGATAGCAACAATATAGTTATTGGATTTTTCATGGAGCAGCGAGGAGGCAAGTAAAGTACCAGGGGTAACAAACCTTTGAATATCTCGGGCCATCGGACCCGTTTTTTTACTCTCTTTTTCTTTTGAACACTCATCGAATTGTTCCGCAATAGCAACTTTGAATCCCTTGCTAATAAGGCGATCGACATAGGTATCGACTGTAGCGTGAGGGATCCCACTCATAGGAATCCCCTGTCTTTGTGTTAGAGTAAGTTCCAAATGTTGAGATAAAAGAACAGCATCGTCATAAAAAGCTTCGTAAAAGTCTCCCATCCGAAATAAAAGTACAGACTCTCCAGCTTTTTCTTTGCACTGATGCCATTGTTCCATCATGGGGGTAGGTTTTTTTTCCGTCATAACTTATTCGCAATGTACGTTATTGTTTCTGTATTACCAGTAGGATTTAAAATGCATTTAGCTAACTTATTACCGCGGCTTCTGCCAGAGTTCCTGTGACTATACAGGAAAGTAGAGTGTTCGAACGAGTCTCTAAAATTCCTGAGAGACAACCTCAGTTTTAAATCTAGAGTGGGAACTAAGAATGCCACATCAAGGGCCGCTTCCCTTTAAGAAAGATAAACATGATACGGTATTAATTCCAAGGCAATTCTCGGTAGAAAATCCTTTCCTTGGAGGCTATAAATAGAAAACTCCTTTTTATAAAAATTACCTAGTATAAAAGAAATTCAGTCAGCAAGGAACGCTACATTAGACAAAATACAGAAGTAAATCAATAATTGGGGAGAGTCTCTCTATTTTGTAGAGCCTTAGTCTTTTTAAACTCAAAAAATCTGTAAGTTAAAATTGCAGCATAACCAAGTTGGGTACTGCTATGTATACGGAAGACAGCTTAGATAACTTGAGACACAGTATAGATATTGTGGACGTCCTTTCAGAACACATTCACTTGAAGCGATCAGGTGCAACATACAAGGCGTGTTGTCCTTTTCATACAGAAAAAACACCTTCCTTTATTGTGAATCCTACGGGTGCGCACTACCACTGCTTTGGATGTGGTGCACACGGGGATGCCATTGGCTTTCTAATGCAGCACTTAGGTTACTCCTTTACCGAAGCTGTTTTAGTATTATCTAAAAAATTTCAAGTAGATCTAGTCCTGAAACCTAAGGATTCAGGATACACTCCTCCTCAGGGATTGAAAGAAGAACTGCGTCAAATCAACAGTGAAGCGGAGACTTTTTTTCGCTATTGCTTGTATCACCTTCCCGAAGGTAGACAGGCTTTGCAGTATTTATATCAGCGCGGATTTTCCCCAGATACAATAGATCGATTTCATTTGGGTTATGGACCCGAGCAGTCTCTTTTTTTACAAGCAATGCAAGAAAGGAAAATCTCACAAGAACAACTGCATACTGCAGGGTTTTTAGGGAATAAATGGTTTTTGTTTTCGCGAAGGATCGTTTTTCCTGTCCATGATGCGTTAGGACATACTATTGGATTTTCATCGAGGAAATTTTTAGAAAACTCTCAAGGAGGCAAGTATGTGAACACTCCAGAAACTCCTATATTCAAAAAGTCGAGGATTCTCTTCGGGCTAAACTTTTCTCGTAGGAGGATAGCAAAAGAAAAAAAGGTAATCTTAGTAGAAGGACAGGCTGATTGCCTGCAAATGATAGATTCAGGATTTAATTGTACATTGGCGGCTCAAGGAACAGCATTCACAGAGGAACATGTGAAAGAGTTAAGTAAGCTGGGAGTTATAAAAGTTTTTCTACTTTTCGACAGTGATGAAGCAGGAAATAAAGCTGCACTACGTGTTGGTGATCTTTGTCAAACTGCTGGGATGTCAGTATTTGTATGTAGGCTACCTCAGGGCCATGATCCCGATTCTTTTCTTGTGCAACGAGGAAGCTCTACGCTCATTGCCTTATTAGAACAAAGTGAAGACTATCTTACTTTTTTGATCAGTGAAAAAATTAGCTCCTACCCGAAATTTGGCCCAAGAGAAAAAGCTCTTATAGTTGAAGAAGCTATTCGTCAAATCAAGCACTGGGGTAGCCCTATTCTTGTATACGAGCATCTGAAGCAGTTGGCCTCGTTAATGACCATACCAGAAGATATGGTATTGTCCTTAGCAAACCCTCAGGGGAAAACTGCACCACAAAAAATTCCAATAAAACAAAAAGTTCCAAAGCTTCATCCCGATATTGTGATGGAAACAGATGTCTTGCGTTGTATGCTTTTTTGCGGATTCAATGCTAAAATTCTCTATACTGCACAATACTACTTTGTTCCAGAGGATTTTAAACATTCCGAATGCAGGAAGCTCTTTGTTTTTATGATTTCCTATTATGAAAAATATCGAAAAAATGTTCCATTGGATGAAGCTCTTGAGCTGCTTTCTGATTCCGAAATTCTTCAATTGTTAACAAAACGCCGCCTAAACATAAGTGCCCTAGATACCATCTTCGTACAATCTCTTCAGAGAATGGCAGATAGGAAATGGCGCGAGCAATGCCAGCCCTTGTCTCTCAACCAAAATGCTCAAGATAAAAAGCTTGAAATTTTGGAAGATTATGTTCAATTGCGTAAAGATAGAACAATAATCAGTTTGCTAGATCCAGAAGACCCAGTTCTTTCTTAAGCCACTCCTTCTTTTATAAAGAATTCTTGTTTTTCTAAAAACATACCTCAGGGTTTTTTAGACTTTTCATCATATCTTTTGTCAAGGGATCTTTAACGATTATGATTTAAACAGACCGATCGGGTTCGTTGTTTCTTAATAAATTCAATCTTATTTCTAAATCATTGAAAATTTAATAAATTTAATATAAAATACTGTTTCGTTTTTATTTTTATTATTAGTTTTTTCATGAAAGCTTTTAAATTTTTACTACCATTTTTAAGTATTATCCTTTGCTACGGGAACACGCTCCTTTCTTCTCCACGCTCCCAAGGAATCTCCGTAACCGAAGCAATTGGAACGTCAGCCGTCAAGACGCTTCTTCTATCTGAAAGCGCTCGTCAATTCCTAGAGGAAATCGGATATGGATTTGGAGCTTCCATTATTCTTCATGACTGGCAAACACAACAGTGGTTAGAAATGGAGTGCTTAATAACACAAAATCAGGTGATTTAAATTTGAGCTACTTTCACTTACAAATTACCCTTAGCTATTTATATCGGCGGCCTGTTCTCTATAGCCTAGCAAATATGGTTTTCTCTATCCTCGTCTCGAAGATTCATAGCCTGACTGTGATCTAAAGAGCTCAGGTTTTATAAAACTATATTTTTAATTTTTTTATTTATCTATTTATAATGATCTAATTCATTGTTTGTGATAGTGTCCTTTTAGTTTAAATAAAGTGTGAATAAAGTTATGTTTTACCGTTACCTTATTACTTTACTAGCCCTTATTCTTTTCTCTCCCTCTTTAATAGCGGCAGAACCTCTAGTAGGTAAGGATGAAGGGGTTGTATGGCCTACACAACTTGCCTGTGCAGAAGGTTCTCAACTCTTCTGTAAGTTCGAAGCTGCCTATAGTAATGCTATTGCTGAGGGGAAAGCTGGAATTCTAGTCTTTTTCTCTGAACAACAGACCAAAGAATTTGTTTCTTTAACGAATGGTTCCTTTTCGCTCCCCGAGGCAATCACTAAGGGCTTTAATACCGTTGTTTTATGCCCTGGGTTAATTAGTCCCATGGACTTTCCTTACAAGATGGATCCTGTGATTTTCTATATGGGAAGTTTTATAGAAATGTTCCCCGAGGTGAGTGCTGTTGACGGTCCTCGCTTATGCTATATTTTGATAGATAAACAGGGCGTGGCTCAATGTTGTGCTGTCTTGCCTTTGGGAACTAAGAATTAGAGTATCTTTTAAAATAGAATTTTGACACCCTATCTCAGAAATAATTTTGATTAAACAAGGAGGCATTAAATGCGTACCGCACTATCTCTACTTTCATTATTAATGATATTCCCTCTTTTCGGTGAGGAGAGTAGCCCAAGCCCAAAAAACGATGACAACAATCAGCAGGAGATAGTTGAAGTTCAAGATATACAAGTTTATCGCTCTTATTTGCAAGCCTTGCAAGCATCACGAAATGAGAAAAAGCCACTGGTTATTGTAGTACTCTATAATCCCGACAATAATTTCGATCCAGAATCCTGCGTAGAGTTAAACCAGGCATGCAACGGGGTAATTTCTGTATTTTCAGAATCTATATTTTCTGAGGTAGCCAACTTTGTCCTGCTCGCGCCCTCAGGAGGTGTCCCACTGATTTATCCTCCAGTCCGAGACCTCATGCTTGACGAGATCGAAGCATTCAAAAAATTGTTCGAGGAAGAGTCTTTTCCTGAAGGGTTAAGTGTTGTGGTTATTTGTGTCACAAAAGAAGGACCTGGAAATATCATAGAAGTTAGCCCAGTTCCTTTAACTGCGGATGAAGAAGTTACAGAAGAAGGAACTCCGTTTTTAGTAGAGTGTTGGGAAGATGAAGAACAAGCATCAGCAGATGAAAAGCCTACAGAAACGGAAGACAAGTAAGTCTGGGTTTCACTCAGAAGAGTAGTCCGTAGCATAAACCAGATACTCTCTTAATAAAAGAAAACGCTCGGAGGATTTCCTCTTACGAGCGTTTTCTTTTATCTAAATGTTATATCAAATTAAATAGCTATAGATTCCCAATGACATAAGGAAAACTTCTCCATAGCAGAAAGTAGTAGTGAAATTCGTAAGTTTCGAATGCCGTCATCATCAGTAGCAATATGTACATTATTAAAGAAATCTTCAATATCATTAGAAAGACCGCAGAGGGCTAAGAAGTATTCTAAAAACGCCTTTGCCGAGCTTTTCTCAGGAGGCTGTGGGAAAGTATCAAGAATTCGCTTAAAGTTAGCTTCACGATCTCCAAAACTTTCCATAGAGTATGAGGCCATAGAAAATTCTAGAGAGGAAAGCATCTTCTTTAAACGATTATGAGTCGTAGCAATCACTATTAACTGGTGGGAATGCTCTTTCTTTAATAGCTGGAGAGCTTCCGCAATGTCTAAAATCTCAATAGGATTTTTAGTTACAGAATCTGTAAGAACAGCAGCAATTTCATCTTTACTAAACCCTAGAGATCCCATAAATGTTTTTAACCTACCCCAAATGAAATCCAGGATCTCTTCGACGATCTTTGCCTTGTCCCAGACCTTTTTTTGAATGGTCTTAGGAAAATGATCGGCTAGGCGATCTAGAAGAGAAGCAAAATCTATAGAGATCCGCGATCCTAGTAATAAGGTTAAAACCTCTAACGATTGGCGACGTAGTGCATAAGGGTCGTGCGATGACGTAGGCTTAAGTCCTAAAATAAAGCACGACAGCAAGTTATCCAAACGATCTAAAAGAGAAAGAAGAGAGCCTATGGTTGAGATCTTTTGATCCAAAGTAATGTGTCGCAAGTGCTCTCCTAGAGCGATTGCAGATGCCGTTGGAAGATTTACGTGCTTAAGATAGTATTCTCCCATGATACCCTGAAGCTCAGGAAATTCATTGACGACAGCAGACACTAAGTCAGCTTTGCAGTATTCGATAGCAATACCCAGATCTTCGGAAGCTGCTAAGGGGAAAAACGTAGAGAATACTCTTTGGTGCGATTTTAAACGTTCCACTTTGTCGTATAAAGAACCTAAAGCTTCAAAGTATGTTACAGATTTCAGCCTATCAATAAAGGTCGTTAGCGGAGTTTGTAAATCTTGTTTGAAAAGAAATTCTCCGTCAGTGAGACGAGGAGTGAGCGCCTTTTCATTTCCTTCAATGATGGTGTCATTCGGAGAATTGTCACAAACAACAATAAAGAAGTTGGAAATAGCTCCCGAAGAATTTTCATGAGTAGGGAAATACTTCTGATGATTTACCATCTCGGCAATGAGAAGCTCCTTCGGCAAAGCACAAAATTGCTCGGAAAGTTGCCCACAAGAGATGAAGGGGTGCTCCGATAGAAATGTAACTTCTTCGATTAAACGAGGAAGATGAATCGCAGAAATTGTAGGAGAGCTATGAGCTCGTAGCCCTTGTTCAATAATCATCCGACGTTCTTTTTGTGAAACTATAACACAAGCTGTTCGTAAGGTTTCTACATAATCTTGTGGAGAGGAAATAGAAATTTCCCTCGGATCTAATTGACGGTGCCCAAAAGAATTTCTTGAAGCTGCTATATTACCGAAAGTAATAGGTAAGATTTGTTCTCCGTAAAGAGCTAATAGCCAACGTATGGGGCGTGCATATTCTATTCCACTGTTGTCCCAAACCATCTTTTTGGGAAACTTTATCTTTTGAATTAACAAAGGGAGTTCTTGGATTAAGATTTCCGCAGTTCGCAACTTTACCTCAGGATATAATAGGAATAAATATTCCGAATTGTTGACTGTACGGATAGCTAAGGAAGCGTGTCGAGAAAGGTCTTCATAATGAGAAATATTCAAACCTTGGGAAGCAAAAAATTGCCGCCCTTGAAGAGAAACATCTCGAGAGGAAGAGAACAGAGAAGCGAGCATAGGACCTTTTTTTTCGGATGCCTTCTGTACTACCTCAGGAGCTACGTTTTTGATAAGCAAAGCTAGTCGTCTTGGAGAGCCAAAGACTTCTAGGCTCTCATAAATGATATTATGATCAGCAAGGACCTTAAGAGCTAACGATTCCAGTTGTTGTATTCCGATAGGAACAAAAGTCGCAGGTAGTTCCTCAGAACCAATTTCTAGTAATACATCCTCAGTAGACGAAATAATAGGGATAGCAGATGCTAATGTTTTCTTAGGCTCAGATTCTGAGGCAAGACTAAGTAAAGGATACTTTAAAGAAGCGCGCCACTCTACATAGTTATCGGCAACTAAACGAGCTAATTGACGGATACGAGCAATATAACGCGTACGCTCCGTGACAGAAATCGTTCCTCGAGCATCAAGGATATTAAAAGCATGCGATGCTTTGATCACAAAGTCATAAGCAGGAACAGGAAGACCGTTTTTAAGAGTTGCCATAGCTTCTTCAGCAAAATCTTCAAAATGTTTAAACCACATCTCGGTGTTTGCGTAGTCAAAATTATATTGACTCCAAGCTTGTTCAGAAGCTTGTGTAATTTGCCCGTAAGTTAGATTGTCATTCCATAGAACATCATAAATGGAACTTTTCTTTTGCAAATACATCGCGATTCTTTCAATGCCATAGGTGATCTCTCCACTGATAGTATCCAAAGGTTTACTTCCAATTGCTTGAAAATACGTCAACTGGGTGATTTCCATCCCATTTAGCCACACTTCCCAACCTAATCCCCAAGCTCCAATCGTGGGGTTTTCCCAATCGTCATGAATAAAACGAATATCGTGATCACGAAGGTCTAAACCAATGGCTCCTAGTGATTCCATATAGAGTGAGAGAAAAGTCTCAGGGACGGGCTTTAAAATGACCTGGAGTTGATGATAGTTTTGCAATCGGTTAGGATGCATACCATACCGACCATCTTGGGGACGTCTTGAGGGTTCTACATAAGCAGTCTTATAGGGCTCAGGTCCTAATGCGCGTAAGAATGTTGCAGGATTGAATGTTCCAGCGCCAACTTCTAAATCGTATCCCTGATGGATGACGCACCCATGCTCGCTCCAAAATCGTAAGATGGTTGCAATCATAGACTGTAAGGTGAGGGGATGTTCTAACACAAATGACTCCAAGATATAACGTTTTTTCTTTTGACATTCTCCTTAACTAAAGCGGGAGGATTCTTGTTTCATTGAAGGCAGCATAGAGTTTAAAGAACGCTACGGCTTACATCTTCTCCACAAGCGTAGATTCCCGTGTGTCCCACGGTACGTGTTAGGATGAGTATATATCTTTTATAAAATACTATAGTACAGAAAACCAAAAGAAAAGAGAGTCTTATCTTTAACAAGATAAGGGAAGAAGTTTTTAAAGATAGCATTCCAATTTTAATTAAATATACGAAGATTTTTGACCTACAAACTCTCTTGAGTAAAGTTGGAAGAAATCCTGTAGCACATGTTTTAGTAGCCACACGCAATGTAGAGTTGTTTTCATAGTACTTGACAATATTTTCAATAATTTAGAAAAATTAGAAAATTTTCTAGTTAGCTTGGTGCGTAAGGGTTCTCGGTATACAAAAACTAATCATACGAAATACCAACCTTAAGGAAAGCATGACCTCCTTTGAGCTCACAGCTATCCTTGATCTTGCGAATAAAGTAAATATAAGGTTTCCTTACATAAGCTAAAGAACGAAACAATAAGAAGACTTTGATTTTCTTGCCTTTGTCTCTTAATAAGGCGATCGTCAGAGACCGAAAAGAAACATATATTAGGGGAGTAGGGTGGGACTACCTAATTACATAACTTTTTCCCGACTATTTATTACACCCATTTTCATGATCCTTTATTTAAAGGGAAAATGGTTTGGAATCACTCCAGTAGTTTTGCCTTATGTGCTTTTAACTCTCTTGGGAATCTCCGAGTTAACAGACGCTATCGATGGTTATGTTGCAAGAAAGTTTTCACAGGTTACTGATTTAGGCAAACTCTTGGATCCTATGGCAGATAGTATCTATAGAATTTCTCTCTACCTGACTTTTACACAGCCTCCAGTGAACTTGCCTCTGCTTTTGGTATTTATCTTTTTAGCACGAGATTCTGTAATTAGTACTTTGCGTACTGTATGTGCTTTTCGTGGGCGTGTTGTGGCTGCAAGGGCTAGTGGAAAACTGAAAGCTATATTACAAGGAGTCAGCTTCTGCTTAATTCTTTTGGCTATGATCCCTCATTCTCTAGGGCTTCTTTCTGATGATGGACTGGAACTCTTTGCCTCGGTTATGGTTTCAATAATAGCTGTTTATTCTATAGCTTCAGGAATAGAATACTTTTGGATGAACAAAAACTTTTTATCCCAAAGATCTAAAACAAAGGATTCAGAAAAGAATCATGACAGTAACGATTGATAAAGGTTTAAGTAATGCTTAGCCATGGCATCTAAACCAGACGCCCGAAGCATGCCCGCCTCAATCAAATTCAACCAAATATCGGGCTCCTCACGATAAGTAGCTACAGCATTGCTAACCATATCCCGAAATTCATTAAAATTATTTGTATCAAAGAAAGTAAAACCGTTTACTCCAGGAATCACTGTATCAGCAAGTCCCCCAGTTTTACGAACTAAAGGAACTGTGCCATAACGCATAGCTATCAGCTGTGTCAGTCCACAAGCCTCTCTATGTGATGGAATGCAGATCATGTCAGAAGCAGCATAAGTTAGCCTTGCTAAAGGGTCATTAAAGTCCAAAATCAAACGGATATTAGGTGAATTGGCTAGACACTCTTGTAAATTACGGAACTCATTGAGAAGATGGTCGTTTTGGCTTGTGCCAATCAATATAAAGGCATAGCCGTTTTCCATGGCATGTAGAATCATCTCTTTCATGAATTCTGGACCTTTTTCCTCCACAATGCGCGAGATAATACAAATCAAAGGAAAGTAGTCTAAACTCATCCCTAACTTTTCATATAAAGCCGTCCTGTTCTCTTCTTTTTTAGTAAATAGGATCTCAGGTTGGTTTAATAGGCTGGTATCGTAATGTGCCACTAAAGCAGGATCTGTTTTTGGGTTCCAAACTTCTTCATCAATTCCATTGATGATCCCAGAAAAAACAGAATTTCTTGCTAAAATCGCATCATGAAGTTCGTAATCAGAATAGTCATTTATGATTTCTTGCACATAAGTAAGAGACACTGTAGTAACGTAGTCTGAACAATATAGAGCCCCTTTCATTAGAACAGAAGTTTGTGGATCGCGAAATAGTTGGTAATGACTTAAATGAATATCGTCAATTTGTGACGCAGCAAGCATCTGCGTACTACAATATCCTCGATAACCAAAATTATGGATAGTAAAGACAATCTTTGGATGCACAGGACGAAGAGAATGCTTTAATAAACCTGCAAGTAAGCCTGTATGCCAGTCATGCAAGTGGACAATGTCAGCAGGATCCGCTTGTTGAAGATAAGCTGCAGCTGCAGCTGCGAAAGCAGAGAAACGTACAACATTATTATCAGAGTATACCGACGTGGTTGAGAAAAGCTCTATTTGTGAATCCAATTTAATTATAGTAAGCGTTAAACCTTCGTAGGAATAAGAAATCGCAGAGGCCTGCTGTTTTCCTAAAAATTCATAATAGAAAGAAGACTCAGAAAGAATTTGGGATAAAGAGAATTTGAAAATAAAAGGATAATAAGGAAGAAGTACCTCCACGTCGTTTTGTTTTGCCAACTCCTTTGATAAACTTGCTACGGCATCACCTAGGCCGCCCACCTTAATGATTGGAGTGAATTCTACAGCGACTTGTACGATTCTCATAGACTCTTCCTAAAACTATAAAATATCCCATATCAAGCATGAAGGTAAAATCTCAAGACCAAAAAAGAGAGATTTTTATCATTTTCCTATTTTCAAAAACTGAAGTTTGGTTAAACTAATGGCTTTCCGTTGGGGTGTGGCCAAGCGGTAAGGCAGCGGTTTTTGGTACCGTGCATCGGAGGTTCGAATCCTTCCACCCCAGAGTCCTTTTTCTCCTTTTGGTAACTCTATTCTTTAAATTAGGGAAAGTATTGACTTTTTCCAAAGTGGAGATATAATTTTACTTCGAAAACTGTCAGATAGACGTCCAAAACATGACAGTGATTGGCCCTCTAAGAAAATATGTTTGGACTCTCAGAGTGAATGCATAGCGCAGAGCTCTTTTACTCAAGATTATGGAGAAAACAACATTATGGAGCTTGTAGTTACAAGTCGAGAGACTGGTAAGAAATCTTTTCTTAAGAAAATTCGTCAGCGAGGCGGAATTCCTGCTGTAATTTATTCTGGAGGCAAGAGCCTCGCTAATATCACAGTTGATGCACTTGTTTTTAAAAAGTTTTTATCGAATTTAGAAAGTGACGCTCTATCTTCTACGATCTTTTCTTTGTCTTATGAAGGGCGTATAGTCAAAGCTCTAGTTAAAGATATCCAATATCAAATAACGACTTATGATGTCATTCACCTAGATTTTGAAGAACTCATGGAAGATCGTCCTGTAAAGTTGAATATTCCCATTCGTTGTATCAATGCTTTGGACTGTATTGGAGTTAAACTAGGCGGATCTTTAAGACAGGTGATTCGTTCGGTTCGCGTAGTATGCAAACCTAAAGATATTGTGCCTTTTCTAGAACTTGATGTGCAGTCTGTTGGACTCTCTCAAACGAGAAAACTGTCTGATATAAAGATCCCTGATGGCATTGAACCAATTACACCTTTGAAAGAAGTCGCTATAACCGTCACTAGAAGATAATATGGCTAAGCTGATTGTAGCTATAGGGAATCCTGGGCGGGAATATGCAAATACTCGACATAATGTAGGGTTCTTATTAGCTGATAGGTTGGTAGAGGAACTTCATGGCTCGCCATTTAAGCCTTTGTCAAAATGTTGCGCTTTAATGACTCTTATAGAGTCTTCTTCAGAGCCCTTGATTTTTATTAAGCCAACGACTTTTGTCAATTTAAGTGGCAAATCTGTAATTTTGGCTAAAAAGTATTTTAATATTGCTCTTAGTCACATCTTAGTTCTCGCTGATGATGTGAATCGTTCGTTCGGAAAACTTCGCCTTTGTTTTAACGGAGGAAGTGGGGGACACAATGGCCTTAAGAGCATTACTTCCAGTTTAGGTTCGAATGAATACTGGAAATTAAGGTTCGGTCTAGGAAGACCTTCCGAAGAAGGTGCTGAACTATCTAAATTTGTTTTAGGAAAATTCTCTGAAGAAGAAAACCTTCAGTTGAAATCTATATTTATTGAGGCAGCCGCTCTATTTACCCAGTGGTGTTCGGAATTTTAAATGACTCAAGACGTTTCTGAAATAATTTTAGTGGACTGAGATATCTTAAGGATAATAAACTACTCTATCTGTCTGTGTTTAGGAGTTTTTAATGGGAAAAAAGGAAAATCAACTTTACGAAGGCGCCTATGTGTTTAGCGTCACTCTTAGTGAAGAAGCTAGGCACAAAGCTTTGGATAAGGTTATTTCAGGCATAACTAATTACGGCGGTGAAATTTATAAAATTCACGATCAAGGACGTAAAAAACTAGCATATACTATTCGTGGAGCTAGGGAGGGCTACTACTATTTTATTTATTTTTCTGCCTCTCCTGGAGTAATTTCAGAGCTTTGGAAAGAGTATCATTTAAATGAAGATCTGCTTCGCTTTATGACTCTTAGAGCAGATTCTGTAAAAGAAGTTTTAGAGTTTACCTCTCTACCCGAATAATTTATTAAGGAGAAAATATGAATAAGCCTGTTCATAGTAATGAACACAGAAGGAAGCGTTTTAATAAAAAATGCCCTTTTGTTTCCGCGGGTTGGAAATCAATAGATTATAAGGATGTTGAAACCTTAAAAAAATTTATTACTGAAAGAGGTAAGGTATTACCTAGAAGAATTACGGGTGTTTCTTCCCGTTTCCAAGGCGTGCTATCGCAAGCAATCAAAAGGGCCCGTCATTTAGGATTGTTGCCTTTTGTTGGAGAAGATTAATTTATAGGAAGAAAAATGAAACAACAGCTACTTTTACTTGAAGATGTTGATGGGTTAGGACGTAGTGGCGATTTAGTTGCTGCTCTCCCTGGATACACCCGTAACTATCTTATCCCTAAGAAAAAAGCAGTTATTGCTGGTGCAGGGACTCTGCGTTTGCAAGCTAAGCTTAAAGAGCAACGCTTAATACAAGCTGCTGCTGATAAAACAGAATCCGAAAGAATTGCTGAGGTCCTCAAAGATACTGTATTGGAATTCCAAGTACGTGTTGACCCTGATAATAATATGTACGGATCTGTAACCATCTCGGATATTATTGAAGAAGCCGCAAAGAAGAATATTTTCTTGGTTCGTAAAAATTTTCCTCATGCCCACTACGCTATCAAGAATTTGGGCAAGAAAAGCATTCCTTTAAAGCTAAAAGAAGAAGTAACCGCAACTTTATTGGTTGAAGTTACCTCTGATAATGAATACGTCACTGTTTTGGCACAAGGGAAACAAACTGAAGAAAGTCAAGAAGGCTAGTGTATAGGGTAGAAAAGTTTGTTAGAAAGGACATCATGCAATACTTTTCTCCCGCAAAGTTGAACCTTTTTTTAAAAATATGGGAAAAACGTTCCGACAATTTTCATGAGCTTACAACCCTGTATCAAGCTATAGATTTTGGAGACACACTTTCTTTAAAGAGTAGCACAAAGGATCATTTGGTCAGTAATGTCGATGAAATGCTTTCCCCCTCTAATCTCATTTGGAAAAGTCTTGCTATTTTCAGAAGGGAAACACAAATTTTACAACCCGTTTCTTGGTATCTCAATAAATCTATTCCCCTCCAGGCTGGATTAGGAGGAGGTAGCAGTAATGCTGCTACGGCCCTTTACGCCCTTAACAAGCATTTCCAAACAAATATTCCCGCAACTACTTTGCAACTTTGGGCAAAGGAAATTGGAAGCGATGTCCCTTTTTTTTTTCTTCAGGAGTAGCGTTAGGGAAAGGTCGGGGAGAACAGGTCGTTTCTCTAAAAAAACGTAATCATAAGCATAAATATGTTCTTTATCTAGATGATCAAGGGGTCTCCACGGAAAGAGCTTACCAATCCCTACTTCCACAAGACTTGAGTAGAGGAAATCCTAAAGCCTTCTTCTATGGTGAAAATGATTTAGAAAAATCCGTATTTCGTATACGCACAGACTTGAAAGATAAGAAACACATGCTAGAGAGGATATGGAGTCCTTTCCATAGCCATGTGCTTATGTCAGGTTCGGGAGCAACTTTATTTGTTTGCTATCCAAACAAGTTTGAAAAAGATTCCCAGGCAATGTCTCATATTCATAGCCTAATCAAACAAACACAAGGAGTTCCCGTAAGTTGCCTTTATAGAAAAAATCAATGGTATTCTGTAAAACAACCTATCTACAGAAAGAGCCCACGAGTGTGTGTTCAGCCACAGATATGATTTTATTTGCCTCTACAGAAAGTGAATTTTCTGCTTGGCAAAATCCATGGATATCACCTAAACTAGTTTTTTCCTTTAGCGCAGAGAATATAAAAATAGAAGCTTTGGAAATTTGCTCTACTTTTGTAGTAGTCTTTTCATCAGCTTCAGGAAGTGTAATCTTGTAAGACATAAATAAACCCTCACCTTCCTTTCCTACTTATAGGATTTTTTTATTTTAAACAATTTCTTTTATAAGTGTGTCTTAGCTTTTTAATGTGAAATTTCTATTTCTCTACGGAAAAAACAACCAAAGATTCCCTCTAAATTTTTGACCCTTTCTTTTTACTGTGAATACCTTTATGTCTACGCATAAGTATTAACTCAGCTTGTCTGGTTCTCTATGATCCTGCCTTCATACTCTTATTCTTTAAAAATAGGAGCCGCAGTGCTCTTTTTTTGTTCGATATTGCACACCTTTCTTACTCCCTGGCTTCATACTCTCTGTCAGTCCTACGAACATAAAAAACTTGTTTTCCCAGAATGTTGGAAACGTTATGTCCGCCTATCAGAACTCTTCAGAATCCTAAGTAGAGTGGAAATTGTATTTTTCTTGTGGGCAATTCCGTTGTTCTG
Source organism: Candidatus Chlamydia corallus (assembly GCF_002817655.1). NCBI lineage: Bacteria > Pseudomonadati > Chlamydiota > Chlamydiia > Chlamydiales > Chlamydiaceae > Chlamydia > Candidatus Chlamydia corallus. The sequence goes on along the minus strand of NZ_NWQK01000001.1, from coordinate 360,584 downwards.
CTGGTTTCTATATACCGAAGGTTACAGGATTACCTTGGCCTACTTTAACAGTAGAAACTACGGATTCGCAGTCTTCATTATGGTTATCCTTATTTTACTAGAGTCCCGTCCTATAGTATACTTCGCAGAACGCGTACTCTCCGCAATTGCTAAAATAGGAAATACCTCTCCCAAATCTTGGTGGTGGACATTAATGATAGCGCCCCCACTTCTTTGCTGCCTTCTTAAAGAAACAGGAGCTATGATTATTGGTGCTACTCTGCTTATGAAGCACTTTTATGTATTTTCTCCCTCAAAACGCTTTGCGTATGCTACTATGGGCCTTCTGTTCTCAAACATCTCTATAGGAGGACTTACAAGCTATGTATCCTCAAGAGCCCTCTTTCTGATCTTTCCTACACTAAAATGGGAACACTCGTTTTTTCTTTCCCACTTCGCATGGAAAGCCATAATTGCTATCCTTGTCTCTACAACCATCTATTATTTTATCTTTCGGAAAGAGTTTAAGAAATTCCCAGACATCCCTAATGGCAAAGATCCTATTGGTGAACAAGTACCCTGGTGGATCATCTGTGTGCATATTGTTTTTGTTAGTTCTATAATATTGTCACGATCTACACCTTTGTTCATGGGAGCTCTGCTGCTGTTCTACTTGGCGTTCCAGAAGTTTACTATCTTTTATCAAGATCCTATAAATCTTCCTAAGGTGTGCTATGTAGGACTTTTTTATGCTGGCTTAGTAGTGTTCGGAGATCTTCAAGAATGGTGGGTGCTAAACTTAATGCACGGTCTGTCAGACTTCGGATATATGACAGTTTCTTATACGCTATCTATATTCTTAGATAATGCACTCGTGAATTACCTAGTACATAATCTCTCCGTAGCTACTGATTGCTATCATTATCTTGTAGTTGTAGGTTGTATGGCAGCAGGAGGGCTTACCTTAGTCTCGAATATCCCAAATATTGTGGGATACCTAATCTTAAGGCCAGCATTTCCATCATCGGCAATTCATATGGGGTGGTTGTTTCTTGGAGCCCTAGGACCCTCAATAATTTCCTTGGGAGTATTCTGGTTGTTGAGAAACATCCCAGAATTTCTCTACTGTTTCTTTAGGTGAACCACAAAGATAAAACAAATGCACAAGCATTGTGGTTTTATGTATTCTTCTCAGTGCCACGTATATAGACACTGGTTTTTGTCCCCAGTTCATTAGTAAGAAAACATTGACAATAGTTTAAGAAATCTTTGTATGTTAATGCTTTTGCAGCAGCAATCTTCAAATCAGGGGTTGAAAACTCCGCAGAAGGCCGCTCAAAAGCTAAAGAAAACAAGGCTGAGTTCATAATATCTAAGGAATGCTCAGGCTCCAACAGTTTATTGATATAGGCTTTGCGTATGTTTGCAAATTTTTCTTGTGACATTCCAAAGTTCTCAGGAGAAGCTGAGATCTTTTTAAGAAACGTAGACGTTTTATCAAAAAGCTCTTCAGGAGAATACGCATCTGAACGGATATAGAGAAATCCAAAAGGTCTTGAAGCAAACTCTTGATAGCGAGCCCCCACCATATAACCTAACTGCTGTTGGGTTCTAAGTTCCTCAAAAGTAATGTGGTGTAGCCATTCAAATAGCATCTCTGCACAAACTTTTCCTTGTATAGATGGGGAATTCTCATCTTGAAGTAATAGCAACATGCCATTTGCAGTTAGCGGATAATTATGATGAATCTCAGCAACCCTCTTAGATTGTAGCTCGTAATAAAAAGGCTTTATAGTATGGGCAGATCGCGATGCCGTAAAAGCTTGTAAAGTAGCGATGTAGCCTTTTTTCTCTTCCTCAGAAAGGTTCCCTAACACCATAGCTTCAAGATGTACACTATTGAAGACGTTCGAGGTAAACACCTGGAATTGCGAAAAAGTTAGTTCCTCAAGAGCAGCCAGCTTGGTAGTATTAGAGTAGGTTCCCTTCATAACTTGTGAGATCGCCTGATCAAGCCCAGCACGTATCGGGCAGTTGAGCAAAGATCCTTGATAGAGCTCTAACAGTTGTTTTTTATATACTGAGAATGTCCCTTCATTGATCTCTAAATTAGGTAACGATGTTAAAATAGAATGTAGTAATCCAGGGACTGTTGCCGCGTACCCCGAAATTCTTAAATCAATACCATCACCACCTAAACCACAAGTAAATGAAAGACCTGCTGTAGTTGCAGGATAATACTCTCTTAGAAGGTGATCGTTTAAAGCTAAGCAGTAGAGCTCTGTAGCAACTAAAGGTTGAGGAGCTGACCTCGAAATTTGAGCAGAGCGGATGCGAATTTGGCTGGAAAGTTTTGGTGCTGTATAGTAGCAGTCCTCGCAATGATACACAGTTAATTTATCGCCTTGGTAACTGAGTACAGGAGCAAAAGGAAATTCTTGTTTTTTCAGTAAGTGCACTCCAGGAAGGGTCACTTCTTTAGGAATAAATATATTCGGCTTTGGAAGCGCCATGTGTTCTATCGATGGCACTTTTCCATAATCCTTAACATGATCTAGTGCTTTTGCATGGTAAGTCATGTTAAAAATAGGGTCGTAGAGCTCTCTAGCTCCTTCCCAATTTTTAGGGTTCTTGCTAGATAAAACATAGCGAGCTTGTTCAGGATCAGAGACTAAATTAAGCAGAAGAGACTCGTCTTGAGAAGAGTATCTGGAATAAACTAGCGTATGGTAGGGATACGTGGATAAGTCCTCATTCGCTAGGGATACGATTTGTTTACAAAGTAAGTCAAAAAGAGGGCCTTTAGAGCTGTAACAGTAGTTCAAAGCATTAATTGTAGAGATTTCTTCTAAAGTGTAGCTAGGAATACCATGTTCTTGAATATACCGAAGATACTGGAAGGTATAGTCAATAACTTTAGAATAATGTTCATCGCCTTTCTCTGTAAGCTGGTAACTAATATAGAATTCTCCAGTATTTAAAGAACTCCTATAGAATTCTACATCTAAGTTTGTAACCAGCTGTTCCTTTTTCAATACAGACATTAAGCTGTTCTCACTCTCATTTCTTAAAACTTCGGCAAGAGCTTTATAACAGCCCAAAGGGATCGAAGGGGAAGAATCATAGATATGCCAGTAAATCTCTAGATTAGGGGTGGGCTGAATTGCTTGGTTAATATAGAGCTTTTTTAATGACGAAGTGTCTCCAGAAGGAAAAAAAGGCTTTTGTTTCTCATAATTTTGTGATCTAGGAATCTGAGAAAAGATCTTTGATAACTGTTTTGTTGCTTTAGAAAGAGGATCGGAGGTGTAAGCAATTGCACACATATTTTCGGGAGAATAATGTAGATTAAACCACTCAGCCATTTTCTCTCCTGTTACGGAAGTTAGGGTTGAGGCATTGCCACAACCAAAGCGGGCGCAGGGATGATTTTGAGGAGCAATAAGCTGCTGAATACGATGAACACGTCTGCTGTCAGAAAGAGGATGGGCAGCGAATTCTTGATGTACCGCGTACTTTTCTCTATCAAGATCTTCTTGACGAAACTTTGGATGAATAAATAAATGAACAAATTGGTCCAGAGCTTCAGAAAAAGCAGAATTCTCTACCGAAAATATAAAGGTAGTTCTATTTGATGAAGTAAATGCATTATACATCCCGTTATTGGCACTTAAAAATCCAGGGAAACCAGAAACATCAGGATACTTTTCATTTCCAAGAAAGACACAGTGCTCTGTGAAATGTGCCATCCCAGGAGATTCTTCGGGATCAGCATTGTTTCCTGTTTTTACAAGAAGAGCGGCTCCTGAGGTAGGAAAATTGGGATCTGAAATAATGAGAAGAGGTAGGCCGTTACTACAAATAATTTTTTCAATTTTCTGATTCGCAGCAGCTGGAGTGGAGACTTGTAAAGGACACTCGTTAGGGATGATCTGGAACCGTTGTTTACAAGATGTTATGCACAGTGAGGCGCAAATTAAAATAGGACATAAAATTTTCCAAAACATCTTACAGTTCCTCATATAGATTTTTTACAATAGAAAATACTTTTTCTGCTCTCAATGTTCTTTGAGTACGTTTATCGCAGTTAACAAGTTCTTCTTGTGAACATAATTGATCAAAGAACAATTCATCTCCGAAATTGAAGAAAACAGGAGCAAAGAAAATTGCTCGATCTTCTCCAATCGCATCTTCTATTTTTGGAGGGGGGGGGAGGATATCGTAGGTTTTCAAAGCAAAAGGATAGAAATGCGTAATTTGATCAGAAGCCTTAGCTAATAAACGAAACATTTCAATACTTTCTGGAGAGAATTCCGAAGGATATAACTTTCCTTCTTTATTTTTTCTGTCACGACCTCCTGCAGGGGCCACGTAAATAAATTTACCGCCCTCATGTAACAGAGTCTTTAAAATTTGCATGCTTTTCTGATTGTGAAGGAGCTTTTCTTCCCGAAGTTCTGGTGGGCTGGCAATATGACGCTTAGAATAAATACACAATAAATCACATCCCATACTAAACGGGCGTGCTAGGGGATCCGAAGTCACTCGATCTCCAGCTACAAAAATCATTTTTTCCATTAATTCAGGATGTGTTTTTCCTAAGGTATAGTACATGAGTTGAGGATCGCATTCTGTCTGGTGATTTGCAAGGAGAACAACGTTATCTCCCCTAGTAATATATTCCTGAATTTCCTTAAGACGCTGAAGGTTTAAAATGCGAGAATTTTTGTCGTCAGTGACTAAAGAGAAAAAATCTATACCCAAACGAAATAGATCTATAGGTGCACGAATTTTTTTATGATAGGGAGGAAAGATAAAAGGGTTTTTGAGGTCTTCAATGATAACTTTTACCCATTGTAAGCATAGTGCTTCAGCTTGAGCAGACGCAGATTTTCTTATAGCCGCATCAATGTAATTCTGATGAAAAACAGAAAATTGTTGATGTAAAGGCTCTGGGAGATACTGATTATCAAAAGCATGTCGTAAATACCTAGAAAACTGCATGTATTGCCCTATAAATCTATACTTTCCCCTGTAATGAGCGAGAAAAATTGATAGTGATTTAAATGAAGTGAGTCTGATGTATTGATCTGAAGTTTAGCTTTTAGTTGCTTAGCTAAGTTTATCATTTCGTCGTCATCATTTTCTTGTTTCATATAGTTAGCAATTTCTGGATGCACAACAAGACAAAGATGAGAGTGTTCTTTGTGATTAATAACCTTTTTCAAATCCCTTTCAATCTCAATTACAACACTTTCAGGTGTTTTAATGATGGCATTGCCACAGCAGTATGGACATATAGTGAATAATGTTTGCATTAGAGATTCCCGGTTTCTTTGTCTGGTCATCTCAACAAGTCCGAACTCGCTCATGCTTAAAATAGTGCAGCGAGCCGCATCGTATTTCATGTGTTCTTTCAATCGTTCCAGAACACGTCGCTGATTCTTACGAGATTTCATGTCGATAAAGTCAATAATGACTAATCCGCCCACATTACGTAAACGCATCTGTCTAGCAATTTCTTCAGCTGCCTCTAGGTTGATTTGAACTAGGGTTTCTTCTACGCCACTTTCTAATTGCGTGCTTCTTCCTGAATTTACGTCGATAGTGTGCATAGCCTCTGTTTTGTCAAAAAACAAGTAACCACCGCTTGAAAGCCAAATTTTCCTTCTTGTCGCCTTATCAATTTCTTTCTCTATGTTGAAACGCTCAAACATCGGAATAGAATCCCGATAATACTCTATTTTGATGGAAGCATCTGGAGAGTATTTTTTTAACATACGCTTGCACTTTTGATACGTGGCATAGTCGTCAATCAGGAGCCGCTTGTAGTTTTTGTCAATACAGGTAATTACAGCTTTTTTTAGTATGTCCGTTTCTGAATAGAGCAAACAGGGCTGTTCTGTAGAATAGAATTTTTCTAAAATTGTTTTCCAGGTCAGCAGTAGGTCATGAGCCTCATTAATGAGAGCTTCAGTAGAGGCTGTAGTGCTTGCTGTACGGCAAATTAATCCCATATCTTGAGGCATTTCAAAAGAACGAATGAGTTGCTTTAACTGCTCTCTCATATGGGGATCTTCAATTTTGCGAGAAACCCCGCGGTGAGGAGAGTTTGGTAGCAGTACCAAATAACGTCCTGGAATTGAGATGTTTGAAGTTAAACGTGCTCCCTTACTCCCAATAGGCTCTTTCACTACCTGAACCAAAACAGGGCTGTCTAATTTGAGAAACTCTTCGATGGGAGCTTCTTCAGAAAGAAGAGCCGATTCAGAAGTTTCTTCAGGAAGAGTGTCTAAATCCATATCGAACATCTGTTCAAACTTCTTCGAGTTCTCTAAAATATCTGAGATGTGAATGAAACCGTTCTCTCTCTCATCAATGTTAATAAACGCAGACTGAATATTTCTCAGAATGTTCGTAACACGACCTCGGTAAATATTCCCTTTAAGTTGTCGAACTTTTTTTCTCTCTATAATTAGGTCAAAGAGTTGACCGTTTTTCAGATGGGCGTAACGAATTTCTTTTGATTCTATGTTAAGTAAAATTTCATTTTCCATGACTTTCCTTTGCCTATACCATATCCTTGAGCTTATTTATTTTGTTTGGGAAAAAAGTGGTTTCTAGATGTCGAAACTTAAATTTCTAACTGCTCATGAGATAAGTTGCGTTGGTGATTATAAGGAAAATAGGTAAAAAATTCTACAGAAATGGTTTTTGATTCTTTTTAAAAATAACTAGGTTATTTTAATTTAATTCTTTTCAACTGTAGGTCTTTGTTTTCTATAATCATTGTCTTTGGTAAGCTGTCCTTCTAATCCCCAAAAGTCTTGGTTCTAGATAGTAAAGATTTTAGTATGGACTGTATTGATAATTTAAAATTATATATTTTTCGTTTGAAATTGCCTGGGGATACGGAAGAAATAAGCTATTCTATTGGCCCTGAATATATTCGAGAGAGTGGGGAAGAACAGCTTTTGAACTCTCCCATTGAGGTTTCAGGGTCTTTGGTACGCATAGACAATGACCAATGGATTCTCTTGTTAAGCTTAAAGACTCAGCTAGGGTTATGTTGTCCAGTGTGTAGTAACTTTTTTTTACACCCTGTCTGCTTGTTAGATCTTCAACGTGTGATATCTCATGATGAGGTAAGTTCAGGAGTATTTGATTGCAAGCCATTGATTCGTCAGGAGCTCCTTTTAGAAAGTGACCGTTTTGAAGAATGTAGCGGACAAGGATGTCCTGAAAGGAAAAATATCTTAAAATTTTTGGAAGACAGAAAAAAACATCAGGGGAATAATCCCTTTGAGTATTTATAAAAGGTAAGGAACATGGCGGTACCACGCAATCGACATAGTAATGCAAGAAAAAATATTCGAAGAAGTCACGATGCTAAGAAAGTTTGTTACGCAGCGAAGTGTAGTAATTGTAAGCATGCGGTTCTTCCTCACACTATATGTTCTTCTTGTGGCTTTTATAACGGTAAAGCCGTTATGACTGTAGAAAAGAAATAAATCTTATCTGATTATTATGAAAGTGCAAATTGGCATAGATTTAATGGGAGGGGACCATTCTCCTCTTGTTGTTTGGAAAGTGCTGGTTGATGTACTTAAATCCCAAGATTCTGATATTCCTTTTGCATTCACTCTTTTTGCCTCTGAGGATATTCAAAAGAAAATTCAAAAAGAATTTAAATCGGAACTTCCTTCCGAGAAGTTTCCTAAGATTATTGCTGCCGAAAATTTTGTTGCTATGGAGGACTCCCCTTTAGTAGCTATCCGAAAAAAGTCTTCATCTATGGCTTTAGGATTGGATTATCTTCAAGAGGATAAAATTGATGCTTTTGTATCTACAGGAAATACAGGGGCATTAATTACATTAGCACGTACTAAGATTTCTCTTTTCCCGGCAGTATCTCGACCCGCATTACTTGTTTGTGTTCCTACAATGCGAGGTCGTGCAGTTATTTTAGATGTTGGTGCAAATATTGCTGTAAAGCCCGAAGAGATGGTAGGCTTTGCTCGTATGGGGATTGCCTATCGTCAGTGTCTCGGTGATTCTACGATTCCTACTATCGGATTGCTTAATATTGGTTCAGAAGAACGTAAGGGTACCGAAGCTCATCGTCAAACATTCCGTATGCTTCGAGAAACATTTGAAGGAGCTTTCTTAGGTAATATAGAAAGCGGTGCTGTCTTTGATGGTGCTGCAGATATCGTCGTAACCGATGGGTTTACAGGAAATATCTTTTTAAAGACTGCTGAGGGAGTATTCGAATTCTTGCGACGTATTTTAGGAGATAAAATTGAGGCCGATATTAAACGTCGGTTAGATTATACGTTTTATCCTGGCTCCGTACTCTGCGGTCTTTCTAAACTTGTGATCAAATGTCACGGTAAGGCCTGCGGCCCTTCTTTATTTCATGGTATTTTAGGGTCTATAAATCTTGCTCAAGCACGCTTATGCAAGCGTATTTTGTCTAATCTGATTTAATTTAACTAAATTCAATTTTTTGCTTCTCTGTATAGCTTTTTCTTTATTGACGGGATCTTGTTGATAGTGCTACATACTTTGCAAAATACTTTATAAACACCTCTCAGGTTTAAGGTTGCAATGGTAGCGAAAAAAATAGTACGATTTTATAGATCTTCATTTTCTCATTCCGTAATAGTAGCAGTATTGTCAGCAGGAATTTCTTTTCAAGCGAGCTCCTTATATAGTTCTGAACTGGATTTAGGTGTATTCAACAAGAAGTTGGTTAAAAATCCTGCTAATGTCGAAGAAGAACAACCATCTGTAAATCAGCTTAATTTACAAAACGAATCCGAGAAGTTTTTGTACCCTACAATATCTCTTACTGAAGGAAGTTCTGGAAAGAGTCTTGATATTTCGGATGTTAATTTTTTAGAGAATTTTCAACATCTTGTTGAAGAAACCACAGTATATACTATTGATCAACAACTTGTCTGGTCTGACTTAGATACAAGAGCTTTTTTTCAACCCACTTCTCAGCTTGATACAATCGATCCTGTGAGCAAGGAAGTATCCTCAGATAGTAAAGAGAAGAGCGAAGCTACTTCAAGAGAAAGTAGCTCTACAGAAATTCCATTGAATTCTCTTAAAGACCCCGAAACTTCGGTAGCAGCAGGAAAAGACTCTGGAATAACTACTGATATTTCCTTAAAAGATCCTTTTCATGGCTTAGCATTTTGTTATAAAAACAAACCATCTCAGTACCTCTCTCCAACTGATTCATCATTTCAAGGAATCATCTTTTCTGGTGCAGGGGTTAATGCAGGCCTAAGTTTTGCAAATATTAAAGCTGCTAAGTCTGGGGCTGCTGTCTATTCTGATAAAGATATTGTTTTTGAGAATTTTGCTAAAGGGTTGAGCTTTACATCTTGTGAGTCTTTAGAAGATGGCTCTGCCGCAGGTGCTAACATTCTTGTGACCCGTTCTGGTGATCTAACTTTAACTGGTTGTACAAGTAATTTAGACCTTGAATCTTCAAATTTGATTAAAGATTTTTCTCGAGGAGGAGCTGTTTTTAATGCTCGTAATCGTGGAGTTCAAAATGCCTCTGTAGATGGAAATATATCCATTTTAGGTAACACGGGAGTGCTTGTTGTGGAGACAAATAGCTCTGACAAGGCCAACGGAGGAGCTTTTGCTTGTGAAAATTTTGTTTATAAAAATAATGAAAACACTGCTTTGTGGAAGGAAAATCGGGCGTTGTCAGGAGGAGCAATATCCTCAGGAAGAGACATCGATATTCAAGGCAACTGTAGTGGTGTTGAATTTTTAGAAAACCAATCTCTAATTAGTCTTGGAGAACGTATAGGGCTTACAGATTTTGTGGGTGGAGGCGCCCTAGCAGTTGGAGGTACTTTTACTTTAAGAAATAATACAGTAGTTCAATATGTTAAAAATACTTCTAACACACACGGTGGAGCGATTTTAGCAAATGTTGTTGATGTGAACGAAGCAATTAGTGAGGTTTCCTTTAAACATAACACAGCCGTCCTAACTGGAGGTGCCTTAAGTGCAAATACGACGGTTTTAATTGCAAATAATTTTGGTGATATTCTTTTTGAAGAGAACGAAGTTAGGAAACAGGGAGGGGCTATTTATTGTGGATCTCGATTAAATCCTACATCGGAAGAAAATACTTCTAAAGAGAATATTAGTATTATTGGGAATTCTGGGACTGTAACTTTCCTAAAAAATAAAGCATCTGTTTTAGAGGTCATGACACAAGCAGAAGATTATGCTGGTGGAGGAGCTTTATGGGGTCGTAATGTTCTTCTAGATTCCAATAGCGGGAATCTAGAATTTGCAGGAAATTTAGGTGGAAGTACCTTCTGGATAGGGGAATATGTTGGCGGGGGCGCTATCCTTTCTACCGATATAGTAAGGATTTCTAATAACTCTGGAGATATTGTTTTTAAAGGAAATAAAGGTCAAGGTCTTGCTCAAAAATATATAGCTTCTGAAGAAACAGGGACCCCAGAAACAGGTGCGCAATCTACAGATCAAGACAATAGTGTCCATAAGGCTTGTGCTTATAGAGATCGTTCTTGTGGTAATATTATTGAAGAGGAGTTAGTAGCTCCTTTGTCAGAAGAAGTTGCAAACCCAAGCGTGATCTCCTCAACGGATATTCGTGGAGGAGGAGCCGTTCTAGCTAGACATATCTTAATTACAGATAATACAGGAAATCTTAGGTTCTCTAATAACCTTGGTGGTGGTGAAGAGTCTTCTACTGTTAGCGATTCAGCTATTGTAGGAGGTGGTGCTTTGCTTTCTACTAGCGAAGCTATCATTCGAAATAATCAAGCCGTTGTGTTTTCTGATAACACAACCTCAAATGGTTGTGATTCAGGAGGAGCTATCTTAGCTAAAAAAGTAGATATCTCCCATAACGGGGCCATTGAATTTTTCTCTAATGGTTCTGGGAAATTCGGTGGTGCCGTTTGTGCTTTAGACGAATCAGTAAACATTACAGACAATAGTTCTTTAGTATTTTTCTCTAAAAATAGAACACGTCTTGGTGGTGCTGGAATTGCTGCTCCTCAAGGCTCTGTAGCGATTGTTGGGAATCAGGGAAGCATAGAATTCAAAGATAACCTTGTTTTTGGTGACTCTAAAGATAAAAGATCATACGGAGGAGCCGTTTTTGCGAAGATTTCTGTAAATATTCAGAATAATGAAGGGGATGTCCTATTTTTAGACAATTCTGCGGGATCCTCTGGAGGAGCTATTTTTGTAGGATCTTTGGTTCCTTCTGAGAGCAATGATGCACCGACAGTTACGATTACAGGCAACACAGGGAATATTCTATTTGCTAAAAATAGCACTCAAACTGCCAGTTCTTCAGTAACAGAAGAGTTGTCTGGAGGAGGAGCCATCTATACACAAAACCTCAAAATAGCAGAGAATCAAGGCACTGTTTCTTTCTATGGGAACAGAGCTTCTAGTGGTGCTGGTATCCAAATTAAAGAGGGCGGAACTGTTTGTTTAGAGGCTTTTGGTGGTGATATCTCGTTTGAAGGGAATATAAATTTTGATGGGAGTTTTAATGCCATCCACTTATGTGGGAAAGATTCAAAAATACTAGAGCTTTCTGCTGTTCAAAGTAAAAACATTCTTTTCCAAGATCCAATTACCTATCAAGAGAATTCAATTCGGGGTTTGCCAGCTGAAAATACAAGTCCTTTAGACGCCCCCTCACTAATCTTTAATGCTAAGCCAAAAGATGAAAGTGAACAGCATCATGAGGGTACGATACGGTTTTCTCGTGGAGCGTCTAAGATTCCTCAAGTTGCTGCTATACAAGAGGGGACCTTGGCTTTATCTCCAAACACAGAGCTTTGGTTGGCAGGACTGAAGCAGGAAGGAGGAAGCTCTATTTTATTATCCGCAGGTTCTGTCCTCCGTATTTTTGATTCTTCAGTTGATAAAAGTGTTTCTCTTCCTATAGAAAATAAAGAGGAGAATCTTGTTTCTGCAGGAGTTCAAATTAATATGAGCTCTCCTACACCCGATAAAATTGCAGATACTAGAGTACTTGCCGATATCACAAGTATTACTATAGATTTGTCTTCGTTTGCTCCTGAACAAGATGGAACTCTTCCTCTTCCTCCTGAAATTGTCCTTCCTAAGGGAACAACACTAAATTCTACGACAATAGATCTTAAGATTATAGATCCTACCGATGTGGGATATGAAAATCATGCTCTTTTAAGTTCGCCTAAAGATATTTCTTTAATTGCTCTTAAGACAGCAGAAGGAATGTCAGGAACTCCTACAACGGATGCTTCTCTATCTAATATAAAAATTGATGTTTCTCTACCCTCAATCACAACTGCAACGTATGGTCACACAGGGGTTTGGTCTGAAACTAAAATGGAAGACGGAAAACTTGTGGTGGGTTGGCAACCTACTGGATATAAGTTAAATCCTGAAAAGCAAGGGACTTTAGTTTTAAATAGTCTTTGGAGCTATTATACAGATCTTCGAGCTCTTAGACAGGAGATCTTTGGACATCATACGATCGCTCAAAGAATGGAGTTGGATTTCTCGACAAACATCTGGGGATCTGGGTTAGGTGTTGTTGAAGATTGTCAAAATACTGGAGATCTTGATGGATTCAAACATCAGCTCGCAGGTTATTGCTTAGGTTTGGATACACAGCTTGTTGAAGACTTCTTAATTGGAGGATGTTTTGCACAGTTGTTTGGTAAAACTGAAAGCCAATCCTACAAAGCTAAAAATCATCTTAAGAGTTATATGGGTGCTGCCTACGCAGGGATTTTAGCAGGTTCTTGGTTGGTAAAAGGAGCTTTTGTTTATAGTAACATAAACAACGATTTGACTACAGATTATGGTAATTTGGGGAGTTCAACAGGCTCTTGGGTAGGAAAAGGATTTATTACAGGTACGAGCATTGATTATCGCTATATTGTAAATCCTCGTCGGTTTATATCAGCAATCGTATCTACAGTAGTTCCTTTTGTGGAAGCAGAGTATATCCGCATGGATCTGCCAGAGATCAACGAACAAGGTAAAGAAGTCAGAACTTTCCAAAAAACTCGCTTTGAGAATGTAGCCATTCCTGTAGGCTTTGCTTTAGAACATGGATATTCGCGTGGATCATGTTCCGAAGTGAATGGCGTACAGCTTTCTTACGTATTTGATGTGTATCGTAAAAGGCCTGTGTCTTTGGTTACACTAAAGGATGCAGCTTATTCTTGGAGAAGTTATGGAGTAGATATTCCTTCTAAAGCTTGGAAAGCTCGCTTTAATAATAATACTGAGTGGAATTCATATTTAAGTACTTATTTAGGATTTAATTATGAATGGAGAGAGGGTCTAACAGCTTATGATTTCAATGGCGGTATCCGCATTATTTTCTAACTAGGCGTATCAGTTCTTTAATCGAAGACAAAAGGGGTTATTTTAGTAACCCTTTTCTATTCTTTTTAGTGCTTATACGTTGCTTTATGGCTGGATAATACCTAGGACATAGAGTAAATAGACTACACAAGCTTTGTTAGGCTCATAAGTATCTTGGTCCATTAAGAGTGTGGAAAAAACCTCGGTATGCGCGGTAGTTTCGGGGAGTCCTATGATTTCAGCTAATACATCTAGGGCGAAATCGCGAACTATGTTTTTTGTTTGCGGATTAGCTTTTTGCAACGCTTGAAAGACGCTATCCACAAGCTTCCCAGGGTTGTCTAGATACCTACTTAGGAAAAGGGTAGCTAGGTGAGTACTTTCTTCTTTTCCTTCGTTTGTCTCTACAGTGGTTTGACGTAAAGTTAGAGACCGAAACGTGTCTTGTAGGTGTTCTACCATCAGACCGAAACGTTTTCCATAGAAGCATTTCATAGTGTTGATAATATGCCATTGTACTTTTTCTGTTGCTTCATTTTTTAGAGCGCTTTCTATCGCTGATGTGTACTCAGGGCCTTTTTTCTGACCTATATGTGCATACTCTTTAACCTCTCCATCTTGCAGAAGCATTAGCTCTTTTTCTTTAAACTCCTGGACCCAGGTAAGGAGCTGATTGCTTCCTTCATTAGTACTACTATAGAGTTTGCTAAGAGCTCTGCTTATGACTTCTCCCCAAGTTGGCTTACAGGTTGTGGAAGAAATTGCAATGAATAAAGCTGCTTGCTGTTTTTCCTTTGTATTAGGGGGCCTGGTTGTATTAGAAAAGAAAGGAGCTTTGCAAGTAAAAGCTTCTATGAGTATTTTCATAAAAATTGGGAACGTCTGTTTGTCGGGATGCGAGTCGTATTCGTATTTGAGTCCCTCAAAATACGCCAACATTTTCTGCCACTCCTTAGTCAGCACACCTAGCGATTTTAATACCTTTTTCAGTTGCGAGCATAAGTCGGGAATTGCCCGCATAGCTTCCAGGCTTTCTTCCCTTGTAGTCGCGATTAGCCTGTTTAAAAAGGGATTGGGTGCGGGAGCCTTGTCTAGATTTTCCTCGTTGATCCTAAAAGGGCGGAGTTCATTATTTACATAAAGCAGCTGCTCCAAAGCATGGATAAGGGGAGTAATGACTTCATTTGTTTCATTAATAGTAGGTTCGCGTAAAATCTTTACTTTAGGAGGGGGTATGCATTGACGAATGCTCACTAGGATGAGCTTAATTGGCAGAAGAATAGTATATAGTACTAGCGTAATGATAAACACTAGTATGTTGACAATGACCCAACATAGTGAACCAGAACACCCACAAGGGTTCAATATCTTCTTAGAGGTGCGGAATATGAAAGTAGGATCTATCATTTGAGCAACTTTAGTTAGGCGTGCTCGACATTGATTTTCTGAGGAGATGTGTTCGGTGCTTCGGGAATAAGCCAGTGGTTTTGTCGGTATCAGATTAGGAGTTCCTAATGAAGGTGGCGGCGAAGATACGGGACTAGACATATGCATCTTGAATTGGATTAAATAGAAACATTTTATTACAACTTATAATATTTAATCAAAATATCTTAAAAGTCGTTAAGAAGAAGTGCTTTGCACTTAATTTAACTTTAAACCTAATTTGCATTAGGAAGTACAAATATTCACCTAACAGGGAGTATATTAAAAATTCTTTTTACAAAATCTTCGGAAGCTATTTTTCCTGTTGCCATAACTTTGCATAGTTTGCGGCAGGCTTCCTTTTGTTTTTCTTTAGTGTCATGTTGGTTTAGCAAATCTAAAGCGATAGCGATTTCTTCTGGGTAAAAATCCTTTTCTCCTCCAACGAATTCGGGAAAAATAATAGAGTTCATAATGATATTAGGCAAAGAATATGCGGGTAAAAGAATTTTAAAGATATATTTTCCTAAAAAAGTATCAAAAGGTCTAAGTCGACAAGTTACTATTGTAGGTGTTTGATTTAAGGCAGTCTCTAAGACTATAGTTCCACATTTTGCTAGTGCACAATCGCAACTTCTCATGAGCTCATAGCGGAGATTCGCTGGTACGATTTGGCTAGGCCAGCATCCTTCTGCTTTTAGAGTGTCTTGGATGATTTCGTCGTACTTAGGGCTTGATGAGGAAACTACAAGTTGATGTGTTTGAGATAACGATGAAGTTAGAAAAGCTTGTATTTGGATCCGCAAATTTCTAACAATGTCACTACGACGACTTCCAGGAAAGGCAGCAACAATAGGACGGTCAGAAGTAAGGAACCTCTCTTTCCAAGAAGTCTCTTCTTTATAGTCAGAAATCTCCTTAACTAGGGGATGTCCCAAATAGATGGTCTCGAGAGATGAATTTTTGAAAAGGCCTGATTCGAAAGGGAGGATGAGTAGGAGCACATCAAGATATTTCTCTAGTATGCGCTTTCTTTTAGGACGCCACGCCCAGATACTCGGGCAAACATAGTGGATGATTTTTCCTCGATACCCGCGTTTTCTTAGCGCCCTAACTAAGAAAAAGTGAAAGTCTGGGAAGTCGATAAAGATAAGAGTCGCTGGCCTTTGTTGGATTATGGCTTTTAGGATTTTTCGGTAATTTCTAAATAATTTAAATAGTGATCCCAAAACTTCAACAAACCCCGAAACTTGAAAATCCTCCGTATTTAGGACGGGTTCGAGACCTTCTTGTCGCATCGCAGGACCTCCAACACCACAAAATGTCATGTTAGGATAGAGAGACTTTATCGATTGGATTAACTTGCCCCCCAGAATGTCGCCGCTAGCTTCCCCAGCAGAGAGAAAGCAATGCGTATTTGAATAGGGATTCAAACGTTGTTCCTTGTAAAAGAGGCATAAATTTGCAATCGATGGGAATAATCCACAACCGTAGCTCAGAATGTTTATAGGATCTCCGATTCGAATGAAGTAAATGAAAGCCAGCACCCCCCCAAGAAGTCCAATTTTCCAAAATATTACTGGGAAACCCTTGGTGTTATTCAACTCTACGTAGAACCATTGAATTAGAAAACGACCTGAAAAAATAGCAAGACCTAAACATCCTATAAGATGCCAACGAAGTTGTGCAGGAGGAAGAGGAAGGTTTAGGATATTAGGGGATGCCATCCATTCTATGTTAGTATAGAGAAAAGGGAGCGTCACTAATAACACACTCAAGGCCATAAGAACCAACGTTGCTTGAAAGGAAATGGGTCGAGAGGAAGTGATATTTAAGTTTCTGAGGTAGATAACCAAGTTAATGACATGAAGTAAAATAACAGGAAATTGGCTTTGAATTGTCCCGTGGACAATCATCAGAAATGCCCCTATTGAGGAGAGAATCCAAAAGCTTCGAGGAGCATAGACACGTTGACGTTTTTCACTTAGCCACCACTGTATTGAGAAAGCAATCCCAAAAAAAAGACTACCAAAGAATCCTAGGGGATAAAGAAGATAAACTAGGTCAGAAGGGAGCATGTTTAGACCTACTTTTGAGAACAAGAATCCTTTTTATATTTAAGAGTTTGGTAATGATGCATCCAAGCAGCGTACACTTTATCGAGCTTAGGATACACTATACTACGAATTTCTAATAAAGATAATGCTTCTAAGAACCTTGTGTGATGTAAAAGTTTTTTATTGAAGAAGGGAGCCTTTTTTGTAGGAATCAGGGGTGTCAGCCTGTACTGCATTTGTAAAATTAATGCTGTAAGGATGAAATTTTTTTTTGAACAACTTGTGAATGAGTCGGCAAAAAATTGTTCTAGGAAATTTTTGATATAATCAAAAATTGACGTTAAAGATAAATAGGGGTGTTTTTGATGCTTATAACGGACATTAAAGTTCACTAGAGAGAAAAGAAATACGGCCATCAACTGGTGACGTTCATATTGTCTCTCTTTTTGTTGTATCTTCCTATCCAAGGCTTTTAAGCACGTAGCTGTTTGCTCTTCTAGTGTGCGATTTAAGCGGAATGCCTTATCCATGTAGGGAAAAAGGATTTCAAGAAGATGGTTCTCTATTAATAAACGGAAAAAATTTTCTGCGGTTCCCGAATTCAACATTTTGATGAGTTCTTCAAAGACTCGTGCTTGCGAACTTTTAGTCAACTCTTGACGACAGGCAATTAAAGCTTCCCGAGTTTGAGTTTCTACAGTAAATGGAGACCGTGATAAAATTTTTAACAATCTCAGCATTCGTACAGGATCTTGCTTGAATCTTGTAAATGGGTCGCCAATAGTCCGCAAATAACGATTCCTTAAATCATTAACGCCACCAGTATAGTCTATAATTTCTTCTTGCTCAGGATCATAGAATAATCCATTGATTGTAAAATCTCTTCGTAAGACATCTTCTTCAGGAGTTCCCCATAGATTGTCTTTAGTAATTAAAGCATCCTCGTCCGTGCTTCCAGAACGAAATGTTGAAACTTCAATAATCTGCTTGGAAAACCTAATATGGGCAAGACGGAAACGCTTGCCAACCAAAATACAATTTTTGAAGATAGCTTTAATTTCTTCGGGTTTCGCCGAAGTGGAGATGTCAAAATCTTTTGGCGTGGTATTTAATAATAAATCCCTGATGCAACCACCAACAATATAAGCGGTATATCCTGCTTTACGTAAGGTTTTGATAACTGATAAGGCTTGAGGAGAAAAATCTTTGAGTTGGATGTTATGGTTAGAAACGGAATAAATCGTAGGAGTTAAAGTGATATTAGATTTTTTTTTTAACAATTCTATGCCTCTACCAGAGAGAATATTGTTTTCACAGACCATTATTATAGTTATTAAGAGTTAAAAGTCTTGGAAGAAAAAGAGCGTGTAGTTCAGATCTACTTCCATTTTAAAATCCCAACATAGCAAAAATAGCGAAGTTTTCAAGGATAAAAATGTGAAATAAAAGATGTTCTATATAGGGATTGGCGCCAGATTTTTGGTTAGATATAGAGCAGGCCTCAGATTTCAGCGTTACTGGAAACTGGTCGGTAGTTTTTAAATACTTTGATGCTTCGATACGAAAAGGATATAAAAAGTATTTATAATTAAAAATTTCCAGTTTCTGACAGAATTAAATTATAGACCTTTACATCCATTAGAGAGTTCTCTATGGAAGATCGAAATATTCTTCTCAAAGAATACTACTATCAAAGGTTACTTTCTTTTGCTTATAGTTTGCTACTTATAAATTTGCTTTTCTTATTGTAAGAAGCAGCAAAAAGAGACTGGTAATTAGAGATTTTTAGGAGAAACATGCAACAGAGTGTGAGAAAACTTTTTGGTACAGATGGTGTTCGAGGACGAGCAAATTTTGAGCCTATGACAGTAGAAACAACTGTTTTATTAGGAAAAGCTGTAGCTAGAGTACTTCGAGAAGATAGGTCGGGCAAACATCGTGTTGTAGTAGGCAAAGATACTAGGTTATCAGGGTATATGTTTGAGAATGCCTTGATTGCTGGTCTCAATTCCATGGGTGTAGAAACTCTTGTTCTTGGCCCCATTCCTACACCAGGGGTTGCCTTTATTACACGAGCGTATCGAGCTGACGCAGGAATTATGATTTCTGCTTCACACAATCCTTATTGGGATAATGGCATTAAGATTTTTTCTTCGGAAGGATTTAAAATTTCTGATTTTCTTGAGCAACGTATTGAAACAATGGTCAGTCAAGTTGCCTTCGGTCCATTTCCTGAAGATCATGCCGTTGGGAAGAATAAACGTGTCATAGATGCTCTGGGACGCTATATAGAGTTCGTTAAGGCTACGTTCCCTAAGGGACGCACTTTAAAGGGATTAAAGATTGTTTTAGACTGCGCTCATGGAGCTTCTTATAAAGTAGCACCTTTGGTATTTGAAGAGCTTGATGGGGAGGTAATTTGTTGTGGTTGCAAACCCACGGGAGTAAATATCAATGAAAACTGCGGAGCTCTTTTTCCTCAAGTCATTCAGAAAGCTGTAATCGAACACCAAGCCCATCTTGGGATTGCTCTAGATGGGGACGGAGATCGGATTATCATGGTGGATGAGAAGGGTCATATTGTCGACGGAGATATGATATTAAGTATATGTGCTAGTGATCTTAAAAAAAGATGCTTATTACCACATAACCGTGTTGTTGCTACGGTTATGACAAATTTTGGAGTGTTGAAATATTTGGAAGGGTTAGGTTTGCAGGTAGTCACTTCCCCAGTAGGGGATCGGCATGTTTTGCACGCTATGTTAGAAAACGAAGTGACCTTAGGAGGTGAGCAAAGTGGGCATATGATCTTCTTAGACTATAATACGACTGGAGATGGCATTGTTTCAGCACTGCAAGTTTTACGCATTATGATAGAAAGTGAATCCACACTCTCAGATTTGACAGCCCCAATTGTAAAAAGTCCCCAAACTTTGATAAATGTTGCTGTAAGAGAAAAAATTCCTCTTGAAAATATTCCGTTAGTTGAAAAAACCCTAAGAGATGTTCAGGATGCTCTAGGCCCTTCTGGACGTATATTATTAAGATATTCTGGAACCGAAAATATATGCAGAGTTATGGTTGAGGGTCTTAAAAAACATCAAGTAGACTGCCTTGCCAAGGCTCTTGCAGATGTTATTGATGCAGAATTGGGCACAGGCAGTATAGAGTAGGATAGTATGTGCGGGATATTTGGATATTTGGGAGACCAAGATGGCGTGCCCCTTGTGTTAGAGGGCTTGGAAAAATTAGAATATCGTGGTTATGATTCCGCAGGTCTTGCTGCTGTCGTTGGAGAAGGGCTTTTTATCAGAAAAACTGTAGGTCATGTTAAAGAGCTCTCCAACTTGTTGGAAGAAAAACAAGTCATGTCTTCATCAGTCATTGGCCATACCCGTTGGGCAACTCATGGAGTGCCAACAGAGATAAATGCCCATCCTCATGTAGATCAGAATAGATCGTGTGCTGTAGTTCATAATGGGATTATAGAAAATTTCAAAGAGTTGCGAAGGGAACTGGTTGGTCAAGGAGTTTCTTTTGCTTCGGATACTGATTCTGAAATTATAGTTCAGCTTTTTGCTTTATATTATCAAGATTCCAAAGATCTTGTGTTCAGCTTTTGTCAGACTTTATCTCAACTACGAGGTAGCGTAGCCTGTGCTTTGGTCCATAAAGATCATCCGAATTTGCTTCTTTGCGCATCTCAAGAGAGCCCTTTAATTCTGGGCTTAGGGAAAGAAGAGACATTTATTGCTTCAGATTCCCGAGCGTTTCTTAAACATACGCGACATTCTCAAGCTCTCGCTTCTGGAGAATTTGCAGTAATTTCTCAAGGGAAAGAACCTGAGATTTATAATTTGGAACTTAAGAAAATTCATAAGAACATACGACAAATTACCTGTAATGAAGACGCTTCGGATAAAAGTGGGTATAGCTATTATATGCTTAAGGAAATCTATGATCAGCCAGAAGTTTTAGAAGGTTTGATTCAAAAGCATATGGATGCAGAAGGCTGTATTCTATCCGATTTTTTGTCAGATCTCCCCATTAAGACCTTTAAAGAAATCACTATTGTTGCTTGCGGTTCTTCGTATCATGCGGGTTATCTTGCTAAATATATCATAGAGTCTTTAGTTTCGATTCCTGTACATATTGAAATTGCTTCTGAATTTCGCTATCGACGTCCCTATGTAGGTAAAAATACTTTGGGGGTTTTGATTAGTCAGTCAGGAGAAACTGCTGATACACTAGCTGCTTTGAAGGAATTACGTCGAAGAAACATCGCATATCTCTTAGGAATTTGTAATATCCCTGAATCAGCGATTGCTCTTGGTGTGGATCATTGTTTATTTTTAGAAGCAGGAGTGGAAATTGGTGTGGCCTCTACAAAGGCATTTACTTCTCAGCTCTTGTTGCTTATGTTTTTTGGTTTGAAATTAGCAAACGCACACTGTGCATTGACTCATGCAGAACAACTTTCTTTTGGCAAAGGCTTACAAAGCTTGCCAGATTTGTGCAGGAAACTTCTTGCTAACGATTCTCTCCATTCTTGGGCTCACTCCTATTCCTGTGAAGATAAGTTCCTTTTTCTAGGACGGAGGTTGATGTATCCTGTTGTTATGGAGGCTGCTCTGAAACTCAAAGAAATTGCTTATATTGAAGCGAATGCCTATCCTGGTGGAGAAATGAAACATGGACCTATAGCTTTAATTAGCAAAGGGACTCCTGTGATTGCATTTTGCGGTGATGATGTTGTCTATGAAAAAATGATAGGCAATATGATGGAGGTTAAAGCGCGTCATGCTCATGTGATTGCTATTGCTCCCGAATCTCGTGAAGATATCGCTGCAGTTTCTGATCAACAGATCTTTGTTCCAGACTGTCATTTTCTCGCTGCGCCTGTGTTATATACTGTAGCTAGTCAAGTGATGGCATACGCTATGGCTTTGGCAAAGGGAACGGAAATTGACTGTCCCAGAAATCTTGCCAAGTCTGTTACTGTAGAATAATCACTTCCAGTAGGTAGGCACGGCAATCCTGCGATGGGAAGCTCTTCAGGACTTGTCTTAAGAGCGCATATGAAACATTAGGTATAAATTATGTCAAATAAAGTTTTAGGCGGATCCTTGCTTATCGCAGGTTCTGCAATTGGTGCTGGTGTTTTAGCGGTTCCTGTACTGACCGCTCAAGGCGGTTTCTTTCCTACAACTTTTCTCTATATTGTTTCATGGCTTTTTTCTATGGCTGCGGGGTTCTGCTTCCTTGAAGTCATGACTTGGATGAAGGAATCCAAGAACCAAGTGAACATGCTTTCCATGGCAGAATCTATCTTAGGTCATATAGGCAAGATTTCTGTATGCCTTGTCTACTTGTTTCTGTTTTACTCCTTACTTATTGCATATTTCTGTGAAGGAGGAAACATCTTATGTCGCATTTTTAATTGCCAAAATTTGGGGATTCCGTGGATTCGTCATCTGGGACCTTTAGGTTTTTCTATATTGATGGGGCCTATCATTATGGCAGGAACAAAAGTCGTGGATTATTGTAATCGATTTTTTATGTTCGGCTTGATTATAGCTTTCGGAATTTTTTGTCTGTTTGGATTTTTAAAAATCCAACCGAGCTTTTTACTGCGTTCCTCATGGTTAACTACAATGAACGCATTTCCTTTGTTTTTTCTTGCTTTTGGATTCCAAAGTATCATTCCTACATTGTACTACTACATGGACAAAAAAGTTGGAGATGTTAAAAAGGCTATTATCATAGGAACATGTATTCCTCTTATTCTCTATATTTTGTGGGAAGCTATGGTTTTAGGTGCCGTCTCTCTTCCTATTCTTGCGCAGGCTAGGGTAGGTGGGTATACTGCTGTAGAAGCTCTCAAGCAGGCCCATCATTCCTGGGCATTTTATATCGCGGGAGAACTTTTTGGCTTCTTTGCTTTGGTTTCCTCTTTTGTAGGCGTTGCTTTGGGTGTTATGGATTTTCTTGCCGATGGTTTAAAGTGGAACAAGAAGTCGCATCCGTTTTCAATTTTCTTTTTAACATTTATTATCCCTCTTGCTTGGGCCATTTGTTATCCTGAAATTGTTTTGACCTGTCTTAAGTATGCTGGGGGCCTTGGGGTTGCCATCATTATTGGGTTCTTCCCAACATTGATTGTATGGAAAGGGCGTTACGGCAAACAACAACATAGAGAGAAACGGTTGGTTCCAGGAGGAAAGTTTACTTTATTTTTGATGTTCTTGGTGATAGTAATAAATGTAGTTAGCCTTTATTATGAGCTTTAAGTTTATTTTGCCCTATTTTTCAATTCTAGGTGAGCAATTAGGAGGATTTTATGGGACTATACGATCGTGACTATATACAAGATTCTCGATTGCAAGGAACCTTTGCTTCGAGAGTCTATGGTTGGATGACAGCAGGGCTGATCGTAACTTCATGTGTTGCCCTGTGCCTTTATTTTTCTGGATTATATAGAAGCCTTTTTTCTTTTTGGTGGGTGTGGTGTTTGGCTACCCTAGGAGTATCTTTCTTTATCAATGCTAAGATCCAGACTCTATCGGTTTCTACTTTAGGAGGTCTTTTCCTTCTCTATTCAACATTAGAAGGAATGTTTTTTGGAACCCTGCTTCCTGTGTATGCTGCTCAATATGGCGGAGGAGTTATCTGGGCGGCTTTCGGATCAGCAGCTTTGGTATTTGGCTTAGCAGCACTTTATGGCGCCTTTACAAAAAGCGATCTTACTAAAATTAGTAAAATCATGACTTTCGCTTTGATAGGACTTCTGTTAGTGACTCTAGTATTTGGCGTGGTTTCGATTTTTATCTCTATGCCTTTAATGTATTTATTGATTTGCTATCTAGGGTTGGTAATCTTTGTTGGGTTGACAGCTGCTGATGCGCAAGCAATTCGTCGGATTTCTGCTAGTATAGGTAATAATAACGCCTTGAGTTACAAACTCTCTTTGATGCTTGCTCTCAAGATGTATTGCAATGTAATCATGGTATTTTGGTATCTGCTACAGATTTTTTCTTCTTCAGGAAATCGAGACTAAACAATGGCTTAGATCTTTTCTATCTCAGCAAATAACTTTTTTAGAAAAAGATCTAAATCAAATTCATCAAGGTCTTTGAAGGACTCTCCATAACCTATGAATTTTGTAGGAATTTTCAATCTTTTAGCTATCTGGAAAAGAGTGCCTCCCTTAGCAGAACCGTCTACTTTTGTGAAGATCAGGCCTGATAGGGGAACGACGTCATGAAATACTCGAACCTGCTCTACAGCATTATTTCCTAGGGTAGAGTCGACAGTCATAAGAATTTCATGAGGAGCTCCATCTAAAGCTTTTCCACAAACCAGAACTATTTTAGAAAGCTCTTTCATAAGATTGCCGTGTACATGCAGGCGGCCCGAAGTATCAATAATGACTCTAGAATACCCCTGGGCTATTGCGGCTTGGATACCGTCAAAGGCAATAGCAGCGGCATCTCCCCCAGGTTTTCCAGAGACAAAACCGCAGCCAAGTTTGTTTGCCCATAGTCGTGCTTGGTCCATGCCAGCAGCTCGAAATGTATCTGTGGCAACAAGCATCGTGTCTTGAGATCGTTCTTTATAGTAGTGAGCAAGTTTCGCAGCTGTTGTGGTTTTCCCCGAGCCGTTGGTCCCAACGAGTAAAGAAACCGCAGGTTTTGTGGCGGAAGCTTGGAAAGTTTGAGAAGGAAAACCTTCAAGAGACTCGTGAAGTAAAGAAGTAATGAGCTCTTTGATAGCAGACTCATCAGCTTTTTTAGTTTGACGTAATCGTGCACAGAGCTCTTCAGTAAGCTCAGTCCCAAAATCTGCTTCATAAAACAAGCTTTCGACATCTTCTATAAGATCTAAGGAAATGTTTTTTTTAAATAAAGATTGAAGCTTATTTCTAAAGAAGTTGAACATTGCTAATAGCAAAGTTAGTTGAAGTAAAAGAAATGATACAAGATAAGAAGGAAAACGCAAAGAGTTATTTATGCATCTTCATGAGTACCAAGCTAAAGATCTTTTAGCCTCTTATGATGTGCCTATCCCTCCATATTGGGTAGTGTCTTCAGAGGAAGAAGGAGAACTTCTCGTCACAAAGTCAGGATTGGATTCTGGTGTAGTTAAAGTACAGGTTCATGCTGGAGGGCGGGGAAAGAATGGTGGAGTCATTGTTACAAAATCCTCGGCGGGGATTTTGCAAGCTGTAGCTAAGCTGTTGGGGATGCATTTTACCAGTAATCAAACTGCAGATGGGTTTCTCCTTGTAGAGAAGGTCTTGATTTCTCCACTTATTGATATACAGAGGGAATATTATATAGCAGTGATTATGGATCGGAAGCATCGATGCCCAGTTCTTATGCTTTCAAAAGCAGGAGGTATGGATATCGAAGAGGTGGCCCAATCCTACCCAGAACAGCTACAGACATTGCCACTTACTTCTTATGGACATATCTATAATTATCAGCTTCGTCAAGCCACTAAGTTCATGGAGTGGGAGGGAGAAGTGATGCAGCAAGGTGTTCAGTTGATTAAGAAGCTTGCTAAGTGCTTTTATGAAAATGACCTCTCTTTGTTAGAGATTAATCCTTTAATTTTGACTCCAAGTGGTGAGTTGTTTGTCCTCGATGCTAAGGTTACTATTGACGACAATGCCCTATACCGTCATCCCAACTTAGAAGTTCTGTACGATCCTTCTCAAGAGAATGTTCGTGATGTCTTGGCAAAGCAAATCGGATTATCCTACATTGCTCTAAGCGGAGATATTGGCTGTATCGTGAATGGCGCTGGACTTGCTATGAGTACCCTGGATATTTTAAAGTTGCACGGGGGTAATGCCGCAAATTTCTTAGATGTTGGAGGAGGAGCTTCTCAAAAGCAAATCCAAGAAGCTGTATCTTTAGTATTGTCCGATGAGAGTGTGAAGGTGCTTTTTATTAATATCTTCGGAGGGATTATGGATTGTTCTGTAGTTGCTGCTGGGCTTGTTGCAGTTATGGAAACAAGAGACCAAGTGATTCCCACGGTAATTCGTCTCGAAGGAACAAATGTAGAATTAGGAAAAGAAATTGTTCAGCAATCTGGGATTCCTTGCCAATTTGTCTCTTCCATGGAAGAGGGTGCCAAGCTTGCTGTAGCATTGAGTGTATAGATTTAGGAAACCCATGTTCGACTCTCTAAATAAAAATACTCCCATCATTACACAGGGAATTACAGGGAAAGCAGGTTCATTTCATACTGAGCAGTGTCTAGCCTATGGTTCTAACTTCGTAGGTGGCGTTACTCCAGGCAAGGGAGGCACCTCTTGGCTAGACCTTCCAGTTTATGATTCTGTCCTTGAGGCAAAGCAAGCTACGGATTGTCGTGTGACAATGATTTTTGTTCCCCCGCCCTATGCTGCCGAGGCGATCCTTGAAGCCGAGGATGCTGGAATCGAACTCATTGTTTGTATTACCGAAGGGATTCCTATTCGAGATATGCTTCAAGTAGCTAGGGTCATGGAAAATAGTACTTCGCAGCTTATTGGCCCTAATTGTCCAGGAATTATTAAGCCTGGAGAATGTAAAATTGGAATTATGCCAGGATATATCCATCTTCCTGGAAATGTTGGAGTCGTTTCTAGATCAGGAACTCTGACATATGAGGCTGTTTGGCAGCTGACTCAAATCAAAATTGGCCAGAGTATTTGTGTGGGCATCGGAGGTGACCCACTTAACGGAACATCATTTATTGATGTCTTGCAGGAATTGGAACAAGACCCCTATACAGAATTGATTTTAATGATCGGCGAAATTGGGGGTAGTGCCGAAGAAGAAGCTGCAGCCTGGATTGAAGCGTATTGCACCAAACCCGTTGTTGCTTTTATTGCTGGCGTCACGGCTCCAAAAGGGAAACGCATGGGTCATGCTGGGGCCATCGTTTCTGGAAATTCTGGAGATGCCAAAAGTAAGATACAAGTTTTACGTGAATGTGGGGTTACCGTCGTTGAGTCCCCTGCTCATATCGGAAAAACTGTAGACGCTGTATTGCGAGCCAAAGAACTCTAATTCTTAATATTGTCTTGATAATCTAAGAAAGAAAGTTTTCTTAATGCCTTTGAACAAATAAGAATTCTCTTTCCCTTTTCTCGGTCTCAAGAACAATTCCTGGTTTTCTTCAAAATTTTCGCAGACAAGATTCTCAAAGATAAATTTAAAAAATATAGAAATAGCTCAGATCTTTTTCCAATCCTTGAACCAAAAAATTAAGAGGATATTTTATATGGCAATCTATATAATTTTTCTTGAATTTCAGCCGACTCTAAAGAATCGGCTGACGGTAGAACTGGATGGACGGTTTTTTTTTTTGCCAAACAGTTAGAATTGTTTCCCCAGATTCTCCTAGTTCAGGGGATGGATTTTGAGAATGTGGAGAGATCTTTATTTTAATGAAGATGTCGGAAGTTCTTTCGTACTTCTTGCTGCCCCTGGTTCTTACTGCTATCGCACTTTGCTATTTACATGTTCTACCCTATTCCATAGTTTCTTTCTAACGACACCGCACTAGCTAATCAGGTAAACTATAGAAGGACTGCGTGTAGTTAAGAAGTTATAACAAAAATAGAAGCAGGACATTATGCAGGTCTATGATTTCTCTTCCCAGGTTCAACCAACATTTCAAAATTTCCTAATGGCAAAACTAGATTCATGGTTTTTCTTTGGAGGAAAGCGGATAAAAATTATCCGTTTAGATGGACCTAATATGGCTCAAGGAATAGAAGAAGAAGTTGCGATACCCACTTGTATAAAAATCCTTAAAGTTATCCTAGCACTTATTTTGATTCCATTTGTTTTACTCGCTTGGGTGATTCGTTATCAATTGCACGCAAATTTCAAGTGTAATGTAGAAGCTTCTCCAAGGTTGCCTGTAAGTCGAATTTACAAATGTAATGAGGCTAAGATAGAAGAAATGATAAATCTTTTAGATTTGGAAACTCTTGAGTGGCCCTCAAGATGCCTCCGTGAAGATATGGTATTTGCAAATAGACTAGAGGAAACATTGATCCAAGAGATGCGTGAGTCAGAGACTGGGGAGCTGATTAGTTTCGATGGTAAACGAAAACTGGTTCGTTTACTTCTCATGTATTTTTTTAATCCTCCAAAGACATCGTGTATACAGTCTGCTGGCCGTCATGGAGTTGTCTTCTCTGTATTTGAAAGGACAAAGAGGGAAGAGGAAATGGTTGGGGATGGACCAAACATTCGATCGAAAGAGGAGATGTGGATTCTTTTAGATCGTGGACCCGCTCTCGGAGTTTACAAAACTATCTGGTTTTCCGTTTTTTTTGAAGTATCTAAAACAGGAAAAGATATTTTAAAAGAAAGTATTGGAGGTGAGATTTTTAAGAGACTCAACGCTATATTCAAGACCTCTATAGGTCAAACACTATATCTAGTTCCAGAGCTAGCTACTCTTTGTTTTTGTTTATATTTCTCTGGTTGTCTGCATTGGGAAGACAATCCAAGTACGTAGAGGGAACTTTTTTAATTTTATTAGAATTACCTTTTTAAAAATAAGACTAATAATAGTTTTCTATTTGTTCCGTCTTCTTTACAGCAGAGCCCTGATCAAGGTGTCGGTTTTATAGAACTCGGTCTTATTTCTACTAACGAGAAAATTTTTAAAAATTCTATCCTATCCATCCTAGATCATCTCTAATTGGAATTTCTAGAAAAAAACAAACTAATTCTTTTTGTTTAATAGTATTTTTTAAAATTATAAGGTGTTGATTTTATTAATAAAAGCATGAATAATTTTTTCTATCTAAAAATAATAATGGTTTTTTGATGCTTGTCTATCGTTTTGATTCCTCGGTACCAACTCCTTTTGAACATCGCCTGATGGCAAAACTAGATAATTGGTTTTTCTTAGGAGGAAATCGTTTAAGAATTTTCGCGCTTGAGGGTAATAGCTATTTGACTATTCAAGAAACTATGTGCATCTCAAAAGTAAAGAAGATCTTGAAACTATTCTCCTATCTGTTCTTCCCTATTGTCCTTATTGCTTTGCTAGTTCGCTACCTCTTACACGCTAGGTTTGAACGTAATTGGAGATGCACTTCTCTAAGCGACTTCAGATTTTTCCCCGACATTCAACTTTTCGATAATCCAGAAAGGCTGAATATATGGAAAAATGGGAAAAATATCACTGGAATAGACGTATGTTCGATTAGTTTGAGCGATCTAAAAACTTGGTTTCCTCTTTTTAACAAAACTCCAGAAACTAGCCGTTTCAAAAACTATGTAAAAGATGGTCAGTTTTCTGAAGAAGAAGAAAGTAAAAAGAGTTATTTTAGAGGTATGCTGCGCCATGTTATTGAGTGTATGTTGTCACTAAGCGATACTCGTTGGGATAACTTAATGAAGCTCCTCCCTAAGATGGCGATCGTTTTCAAAAATAAATCTTGCTTTGGCTATCGAGATTTTCATGAACATTGGAAAGACTTGGCGCGGCATACACTTGGAGAAGGTGGTATGGCGAATATAATCGACAAGACACAAATCTATGTAGAGCGGCAAGAATGTGAAATTTCTAAGATAATTTTAAAAGCTTACTTTGAAAAGCATCTTCATGTTATACGCGGTGGAGATTTTATTGAATTAATAATAAATGAAGCAACTCGTGAGTTTCGTTGTCCAAATGTTATAAACGCAGAAGTGTGTAATGCAGTAGATAACAAATGCCAAGAACACCTGGTAAAAGCAGTAATAAAAGAAGTAAACAGCAGATTCCCTTCCTTCAATAATAGCTCATTCTCTATCTTTAAGAACACCGTATTATTTTACACAATCTTTCCACTAAAATAGTCTTCTAACTAAGAGTGACTCACATTTTTAAAGAAAGCAGATTCTTTGATCTCCTAGTCCAGCTATAGGGATTAGAACATTTTAGAGCTTCCCCTTTTGATACGGATCTCTTCGGAGCCATTTCTTCTACTTAATCTTCTAGTATTCAGATGTTTGTATTTATTAAAATCTTTATAATTCTTTAATTTACAAAATTCTATTTTATTTTTTTTGGCAACTAACTCTATAATGTTTGCTTGTTAAATTAAAAAAGATATTTTTTCATGCAAGTTTATAGTTTCGCCCCTTCAGTATCGACCCTATTTCAACACCGTTTAATGGCCGGAATAGATAGTTGGTTTTTCTTGGGAGGGAAACGTTTAAAAATAGTTGCTCTAGATGGTCCCAACCTAGGTTACGCTAACCACAAGAGGAGGTAGCTCTTTCAACGACAGCAAAGGTCTTGAAACTACTCTCCTATTTACTTTTCCCCATCGTCCTATTAGCGCTGACAATTCGCTATTTTTTACATAAGAATTTTACGACAGATGTAGAAAAGAGGTCTTTGTTAACGACAATGTGGCAAGAAACTGATCTAAGAAGGAGTCTGTACCTGGATTCTTGTGCTTACCCGCCTTATTATTATTGGCTTAAAAAAGACGATTTTTACAAGCGGTTTATTGGTATAGACTTTTACCAGCTCTCTTGCGAAAATGTAGCAATTTTTTCTCTCTCTTCTCAGCTTCCAGAGATGTGCCGTTTGAATTACTGGCTCTCATTTGGTAAAGAAGCAGAAAAAAAGCAGTACAAAGCTATGTGAGAAATATGCTGACTCACGTCATTGAGTCTCTATCATCAGAAGGTGAGGTTCGGTTGCAGAAGATATTTGATATCCTTGATCGAGGGGATTCTCCCCTCGATCCTCGAGTATTTCTTGCATACGGCTTAATTAGTGAAGAGATAAAGAAAGAAATTCAAAGTCTGCTTGATAATAAGACTGGAGCGACCAGGGGAAATACGGCAGTTTATGTATCGAGCGACTTATTTAAAACTATTCTTAAGATTTGGTGGCCAGAGTTTATTAAAGTTATAAAGTCTTCGACTTTTATTGAAGCGATAGTAGAACAAGTGAGTGAACAATTTAATCTAAATGCTGTAAACAAAACAATGTTAGATGCATTTGATCAAATGTTTAGAGCTGATCTTTTAGACGCAGTGTTATATCATGGGTCTCGAGGAGTCGACCCTGATGTTAGTGCCTCATTAATTATTGATATCAAAACACAGATTACATTACAGATACCCTTACCAAAAGAAAAGTCAAAATGATCGTGGTAGGTTCTTACTTTTAAGATAAAAAGATCCGTCGGCGGTATAGAAGAGCCTTTAAGCTCAAAGCAGGGAGCTCTAGGTGATAGGATCCTCAAAGTTTAACTTTAATCATCAAGTATTCTCAATCTAAAGAGATAAAATCCCTTTGTAGTAATGTTTTCGTCACATATGATTTACCTTTCGTAATTACTAGAGGGCAGAAGCTATGTTAGCTAGTGCACCATGGTATTCTGCTTCATCGAAGACAACATTCTTGAGGGATAGATATGATAACTAAGCAATTGCGTTCGTGGTTAGCTGTACTTGTTGGTTTGGGTCTGGTAGCTTTTTCTTTACCAGGGCAAGCTCTAGGGAAAAAAGAAACTCGGGTTTCAGAGCTGCCTCAAGATGTCCTTCTTAAAGAAATCTCGGGGGGGTTCTCTAAGGTCGCTACTAAGGCGACTCCCGCTGTTGTCTACATAGAAAGTTTTCCAAAGAGCAATACTGTAGCACATCCTGCTCCTGGACGTCGCGGGCCCTATGAAAATCCTTTTGATTATTTTAATGACGAGTTTTTCAATCGTTTTTTCGGTTTGCCTTCACAGAGAGAAAGACCTCAAAGTAAAGAGGCAATTCGAGGAACAGGTTTTATTGTATCTTCGGATGGTTATATCGTGACTAATAACCACGTTGTAGAAGATACGGGTAAGATTCATGTAACTCTTCATGATGGGCAAAAATACCCAGCAACTGTAATCGGACTCGATCCTAAAACAGATCTTGCGGTAATTAAAATTAAAGCTCAAAACCTCCCATATCTTTCTTTTGGCAACTCCGACCAATTAAAAGTCGGAGATTGGGCAATTGCAATTGGTAATCCCTTTGGTCTTCAAGCTACGGTTACTGTGGGTGTAATCAGCGCCAAAGGAAGAAATCAACTTCATATTGCAGACTTCGAAGACTTTATTCAGACAGACGCCGCTATTAATCCTGGAAACTCTGGTGGCCCTCTTCTAAATATTGATGGTCAGGTTATCGGTGTTAACACTGCCATCGTCAGTGGTAGTGGTGGCTATATTGGAATAGGGTTTGCGATTCCTAGCCTTATGGCTAATAGAATCATTGATCAGCTTATCCGTGACGGTCAAGTTACCCGAGGATTCTTAGGAGTGACTTTACAACCTATAGATGCGGAACTTGCTGCTTGCTACAAACTCGAAAAGGTTTATGGGGCTCTAGTGACAGATATTGTTAAAGGATCTCCAGCAGATAAAGCAGGGCTAAAACAAGAAGATGTTATTATCGCTTATAATGGAAAAGAAGTCGATTCCTTGAGTACTTTCCGTAATGCCGTTTCTTTAATGAATCCAGATACACGTATTGTTCTGAAGGTCGTTCGCGAAGGAAAAGTTATTGAGATTCCAGTCACGGTTTCCCAGGCTCCAAAAGAAGACGGGATGTCAGCTTTACAGCGTGTGGGAATCCGTGTTCAAAACCTCAATCCTGAAAATGCTAAAAAGCTAGGAATTGCTCTAGAAACTAAAGGCATTCTGATTACACATGTCGAATCAGGATCTGTAGCAGCATCTTCAGGAATTGCTCCTGGCCAGCTGATCCTTGCTGTGAATAGACAAAAAGTATCTTCGATTGAAGATCTCAATAGGATTTTAAAAGACTCCAACAACGAGAGTATTCTACTTATGGTTTCCCAAGGAGATGTCATTCGCTTCATTGCTTTGAAACCTGAGGAGTAAGAAAGACATTCAAAAAGGGCTCCGAGTAATCAAGGGAGGAGAGGTGGTTATCCTCGTCTCTCTTTTATTTTAGGGAGCTTGTCAAGAAGCTGACAGATAGAAAGAAATCCCTTCTTAAGCTGATCTATAGAGAAGTGTTCTTCAGCAGCGTGGATGTCGTCACTAAGATAAGAAGTCCCACAAATGATAGGTGAGGCTTGTGCTGCTTCTCCCAATAGGGGAGCAATCGGGATCGTAGCAGGCATCACTAATCTCAAACACTCTTCATTGTAAAGACTACTATAGATTTCCTGAAGTAATTTGACTATGGGGAGGTTAGGAGAACTTATCCAACCTCGAGATCCTCCTACAAGAATTTCGTAAGAAAACTTTAATGAAGAAGGAACGAGCTTTTTCAAATGATTTATAACCTGTTGAGCAGCTTTATCAGGGTCTTGATTAGGGACAAGTCGGCAAGAGATATAAGCAGTTGCTTTATAGGGGATCACAGTCTTAAAGCCAGGTCCCGTATAGCCTCCAGAAATTCCGTTGATTTCTACAGTAGGGCGTAAAGCAGATTCTTCAGGGCTATAAGAAGATTCATAACCCTGAGGTCGAAACCCTAACGTTTCTTCACATTCGGAAAGAGTGTCTGACTTTGGAAGATCAGGACGATCCGTATCTAGGGGGGGAGCAAGATCATCGTAAAATTCTTCAACAGCTATAGAATTATCGCGGTGGTGGAGGGAACTAAGAATTTCTGATAAAGCACGATTGGTATTGTAGGCAATGCCGCCCAAAACCCCTGAATGCATGTCCTTGTTGCCCTCTTCAAGGTGGATCTTCATGGAAACGATACCTCGCGCGCCAATACTTACGTAAGGATGTTTTTGGGAAAGGAAGCCTCCATCTACGATAAGAAGGTAATCAGCACGCAAAACTTCTTTTTTCTTTTCTAACCAAGTAAATAACGCGGGACTCCCACTCTCTTCTTCACCCTCAATCAACCAAGTGATATTCAGAGGAAATTCTCCTCGAGATTTGTAATAGTGTTGTAATGCCTTTAGGGTGTAAAAACATTGTCCTTTGTTATCAGAGGCTCCTCGGGCATAAAGATTGCCATTCTCTTTCCTAAGAATAAAGGGATCTCCCTTCCAACCGTCAGCGAGTTCTGCTGGCTGGACATCATAGTGATTGTAGAGCATAAGAGTTGGGTTAAGAGGATCTTTGCTTTTGTACGATGCATAGATTAAAGGGGGGTGGCCAGGCGTTTCCCAGAGCTCTATATGGAAAATCTTCTTAAGATATTCTACTAAAAAATGTGCGCAGTTTTCACAATCATGAAGACGGTTACTATCGGCAGATATCGAGGGAAAGCTTATAAATTTTGCAAATTCTTCCAGAAAAGTTGCACTATTTATATCAAAATATTTCGAATCTAGATTCATGAGCTTCCCAGAGCAGTTGTTGAAAATAATATCACAGTAACTTAACTTACTTTTGTCGAAAAGAAAAGAAGAACATAGGGTTTAGCGTGCTTGTTAGCATGATTAAGCATGACAAATTAGGGATGCAATCCTAACAATCAGACGAGTTACAGAAAGTATGAAAGCTGGTGATACGTATAGAAATTTCCTTATTAAGTCATGCAAAGATCTTCCTGAAATAGAGATTAAACTCCTTGAAGCGGAACATAAGCCGACAGGAGCTTCTATCATGATGATCGTGAACAATGATGATGAAAACGTATTCAATATTTGCTTTAGAACATGTCCACAGACTTCCAATGGTGTTGCGCATGTTTTAGAACATATGGTCCTCTGTGGTTCTGAGAACTATCCTGTGCGAGATCCCTTCTTCTCGATGACGCGCCGTAGTCTGAATACTTTCATAAACGCTTTTACAGGACCAGATTTCACATGCTATCCTGCAGCTTCCCAGATTCCCGAAGATTTTTATAATTTACTCAGCGTTTATATTGATGCAGTATTTCATCCTTTGCTTACCAAACAAAGTTTTTTTCAAGAGGGATGGAGATACGAACTCAATTCTGAGAATCAGCTCTTTTATACAGGAGTTGTTTTTAACGAGATGAAAGGTGCTATGATGTCTGGGGAGGCAAGACTTTCTGAGGCCTTAAATGCAGCAATTTTTCCTTCAGTGACCTATGGCGTAAACTCAGGAGGAGAACCTAGAGAGATTGTAACTCTATCTCGTGGAGACGTCAGCACATTTCATCAAAGCCAATATAGTATCAATCGGTGTTTGTTTTATTTTTATGGAAATATCAAACCTTCCCGTCATTTAGATTTCTTGGAAGAAAAATTACTTAGACAAGCTACAAAACTAGAAAAGCAAACAGTGTCAGTACCTTTGCAGAAGCGGTTTAAGGAACCAGTCAGGCACATCTTGACCTATCCTGTCGATCATCAAGAGGAAAATAAAGTCCTCTTCGGAATTTCTTGGCTTACCTGTTCTATCTTAGATCAACAAGAACTTTTGGCTTTGCATGTGTTAGAAATCATTCTTATGGGTACAGATGCGGCTCCTTTAAAATCTCGATTGCTAAAATCAGGTTTCTGCAAGCAGACAGAGATGAGCATCGAGAATGATATACGTGAAATTCCAATGACATTAGTATGTAAGGGATGTTCTCCAGCAGGAGCTCAGAAATTAGAAGCTTTGATTTTTGCTTCTCTTGAAGAGATCATCCGCGAAGGGATAGCAGAAAATATTATAGAGGGTGCGGTACATCAGTTAGAGTTATCTAGAAAAGAGATCACAGGATATTCTCTACCTTATGGGTTGTCGTTATTTTTCCGTTCAGGGTTATTAAAACAGCACGGAGGCCATCCTGAAGATGGGCTAAGAATCCATAGCTTATTTTCTGAATTTCGCACTTCTTTAAAAAATTCTGATTATCTTGCCAAATTAATCCGCAAGTACTTCTTAGATAATCCACATTTTGCGAGAGTTATCTTGATTCCTGATACGGAACTTGTTGCTAAGGAAAATAAAGATGAACAGCAGCTTTTACAGAGTATCAAGGAAAAATTGACGGATGAAGATAAAGAAAAGATTCAACAGAATACACGAGAACTTGAAGAATATCAAGCGCAGGAAGAAGATCTAAAAGGGGTGCTTCCTAGCCTTGCTTTAGATAAAGTGCCCACATCTGGAAAGGAATTTCTCCTAATTAAAGAAGGGCTCAGCGAAGGAGAGGTTCTGCATCATGAATGTTTCACAAATGACATTGTCTTTATAGATGTTGTGATAGATATCCCCCCGCTATCTGTTGAAGAGCTCCCATGGCTACGTTTGCTCGTATTTTTAATGTTGCAGCTGGGATGTGGAGGAAGATCCTATAAAGAACATCTAGAGCTTCTTTTAGAGCACACGGGTGGTGTAGATGTCTCGTATGATTTTTCTCCTCACGCAAATAAAAATAGCTTTCTTTCTCCATCAGTAAGTATCCGAGGCAAAGCCTTGGCATCAAAATCCGAGAAGCTTTGTCGTATTATCAGCGATATGTTAACAAGTGTAGATTTCACAGATATTCCCAGGATCCGTGAGCTGCTCATGCAGCATAATGAAGCATTGACGAATAGTGTTAGAAATAGTTCCATGAGCTATGCAGTAAGCATGGCTTGCTTTGGGAATTCTATAACAGCAGCAATGTCTTATCTGACTACAGGGCTTCCTTATGTTAAAAAAATTCGCGAATTTAAAAAAAATTTTGATCAGAATATAGATGAAGCTGTTGTGATTCTACGACGGTTATTTACAAAATGTTTCTCTGGGAAACGGCAGATTGTCGTTAGTGGAAGTGCTCATAATTATCAGCAATTAAAAGATAATAAGTTTTACGGTTTGCTAGATTATCTGATTGTTATCCCAGAACCTTGGGAAAACCCAATCATAGATTTAAGTGTCTCATCTCAGGGGTTACATATTCCTGCACGTGCAGCATTCAATGCTCTTGCCTTCCCTATTAGAGATATAGCTTATGACCATCCTGATGCCGCAGCTTTAACCGTAGCAGCAGAAATCTTGGATAATGTTGTGTTGCACACTAAGATCCGAGAACAAGGAGGGGCCTATGGCTCGGGAGCAGCTGCAAACTTATCTCGAGGATCTTTCTATTGCTATAGTTATCGAGATCCAGGAATTGCAACCACCTACAAAACTTTTCTGAAGGGAGTTTCGGAGATTGCTTCTGGAAAATTTAATGAAGAAGATGTCTATGAAGGAGCTCTTGGAGTTATCCAAGGTTTAGATATGCCCGTAGCTCCTGGAAGCCGTGCTTCCGTAGCTTTTTATAGGCTGAAAAGTGGTAAGATTCCAGTGTTGCGTCAAGCATTTCGTCGTTTTGTTCTTGAAATGACCAAAGAACATATCTGTATGGTTGTGGATAAATATCTGGCATCGACAGTTGAAGAGACAACATTCATATCTTTTGCAGGAGAAGATATGCTGCGGAATATTGGTCCTACCCTAGATAAAGATTTTCCGATAGTGCCAGCAATTTGAATGTTATTCTTGTTTTTCTAAAGACTTTATAGCAGTTAGCCTCTCATCTATATCAAATGAACTATGAGGAAACGAGGTTGCAAGGCTTTCTATAGCGGTAGGCTCTTCAATCTGATGGGAAGAAGAGGAAGTCTCCAAGCCCTCGAATTTCCTCAATGTGGGTAGTACCCGATACTGAAAACTCGATGCCATATCATTATAGCTCTGCACTGTCTGGTTTAAATTTTTCCCTATCTTATGAAAATGTGTGAACACCACCTGTAAGCGATGATGGAGCTCTTTACCTAAAAGACCTATCTCTTGAATTTGTTTTTGGAGATTTTCTTGCTTCCACATGTAAGCAATGGTCTTCAGAAGAGCAAGTAAAGTTAAAGGACTTGATAAAATTACGTTTGAAGAAGCTCCAATTTCTATCAATTCGGGAGCCAAGCGAATCGCGTCATTGAATAAACTTTCTCCAGGAAGAAAAAGGATCACGTATTCTGGTGAGTGATGGAATTTTTCCCAATAACTCTTGGATTTCAGAGTTTTAATGTGTTCTTTAATTTTATCAACAAGATCGCTTTTATCAATCTCCTCTAAAGAAAAATAGGATTCCGAAATCGGGGCTTTGGCATCAATAATCAAACAACGATCTTGAGGTAGGCGAACGATAATATCAGCTCGAAAGGATCCTTGTACACTTGTCGTTTGACTGTCGTAGTCACAGTATTTTAACATCCCTGCAAGCTCTAAAATTCTCTCCAGTTGGATTTCTCCCCAACGTCCTCGAGATCCTGGGTGCTTTAAAATATCCGTTAGAACATGAGTTTCCTGTTCTAACTTTTTCTCTACAGCAAGCAGCTGCGACATCTGTTCTTTCAGTCTTCCGCGATCCTCAGCATGCTTAGTTTCAAATGTTTCCAAACTTTGTTTAAATGTCGTAAGTGTTGTTTGGATAGGAGAGAGTATAGATTGAAAAGATTTAGATGTGTCACCAAAGTAATTTTGAGCTTCTTCTTTCATGTCTTTGATGAGTTTGTGAGAAGAAATAGCTAGGCGATTGCTGAAATCCTCAATTAACTGCTCTTGATGGCGGCTGAGATTTAAAGAAGTCTGTAAAAGTTGATTTTCGTGTTCCAATTTCTGAATCTTTTCTAAAAAGTCGTGCTTCTTTCTTGAATAATAGTACGAGGCTACGAACACCCCTAGAAAAAAAACACACCCAGATAAAAGTAGGCACGCTAGAGAAAAAAAAATGTTCATAACAGATACTAACTCTTTTTTCTACAGATGATTGAAAAGATCGGGAAACCCACTAAAGTATATAACCAAGAAACAAGGAAAAATACTTCAACAAAATGATCTACAAGTCCTGAAAAGAAAAGACACGCCGCTAACCCTATAGTCACTACAAGAAGAAATGAAGAAACATTAAAGCGAAACTGTTTAATTCCAGGGAATTTCCAAGGGGAAATCATCAGACCCCCAATAAAAAGAAGAGCAAACGATAGTAGACCTACCCGAATTTGGGCAGGGAGGTCAGGAAAGAAATCTGAGGCAAGAAATAAAGCTAAGGAAACGATGCTCGCAGCAGCAGCAGGAATTGGTAGTCCAATAAAACAATAAGGTTTTGAAACATCAACAGTTTTTTGGGAAAAGAGATTGTAACGTACTAACCGCAACACCCCACACAGAGAATAAATAATGGAGGTAATGAGTAGTAGCGAAGAGAAAACATTTCCGACATAAATCCCATCAAGGCTTTTTATAGCAATCAAGGGTGGGGAAATGCCGAAAGTTACTGCATCAGAAAGAGAATCAAACTGAGCACCAAAAGCGCTCTCGGCTTTCATAATGCGGGCAATCGCACCATCAGAAAAATCCGCGATCATAGCGCTAATAAGTAAAAGAGATAAGCCCTGCAAACGATGAAATAATTCTACAGAGGATGACGTTCTTAATACGCTTTTGAAAATAATAAATAATCCGCAACAAAGTCCGAAAGCAGTAATAGCGTTAGGGGTCACTACGCGACGCTTGCCTCGCGCTTCTAGATCTAGTCCTGCCATGTCAATTTGCCAGAGTTTCTTTTGCTCGTAGCATAATACATTCTTCTAAAATCAACAAGTTTTTGCGGTCCTCTTTTCTGTTAAGATCTCTATCTCTAAAAGAGCCTGGAGCATGATCTTTTTTACCGAGAACAGCATCATTTTTCAATTGCAGGAAACCACCACAATTCCTATATATGGTAGATAAGCGCATAATGTTTCACTACATATTGGGTTTTTAGAGGAAATCCTTCTTATGTTTAAAGTCGTTTTTTTTTCTACTTTTTAATTACAACAAAGGAAAAAGTACTCCAATATTTATGGTTTCGGAGTCCTGGTTTTCTAGTGCGCAAAGAATAAAAGAATTTAATATTTAAATATCATTCTGGGGAAAAGTTATGGTCGAAGTTGAAGAAAAGCATTACACCATCGTCAAACGTAATGGAATGTTTGTCCCATTTAATCAAGATAGGATTTTCCAGGCTTTGGAGGCAGCTTTTCGAGATACGCGTAGCTTAGAAAATAGT
The DNA here is from genome assembly GCF_002817655.1 of Candidatus Chlamydia corallus. Taxonomy (NCBI): domain Bacteria; kingdom Pseudomonadati; phylum Chlamydiota; class Chlamydiia; order Chlamydiales; family Chlamydiaceae; genus Chlamydia; species Candidatus Chlamydia corallus. Next base: position 320,758 of record NZ_NWQK01000001.1, on the reverse strand, counting down.
TCTCCATTACCCAAAGATTTAGAAGAATCTATCGAGCAAATTACTCATAAAGTGGTCAAGGAAGTCCTTTCTAAAATTTCTGAAGGACAAGTAGTCACTGTAGAGAGAATCCAAGATATTGTAGAAAGTCAGCTGTATATTAGCGGCTTACAAGATGTCGCTCGTGATTATATTGTCTACAGGGACCAACGTAAGGTCACCCGCGGCAATTCTTGGTCTGGAATTGCAATCATACGTAGAGACGGTGGTTCTGCTAAATTTAATCCTATGAAGATCTCAGCAGCTCTCGAAAAAGCTTTCAGAGCTACGCACCAAATCACGGGGATGACTTCTCCTGCAACACTATCCGAAATTAATGACCTTACCCTTAGGATTGTTGAAGATGTCCTAAGTCTTCATATTGAAGAGGGTATTAATCTTGAAATTGTTCAGGATATTGTTGAAAAACAGCTGATGGTTGCAGGCTATTATAATGTAGCTAAAAATTATATTCTATATAGAGAAGCTCGTGCAAGAGCCCGTGCCCATAAAGATCAAGAGGGACAAGAAGAGGTTATAACCGAAGAGGAAACCTATGTTGTTCAAAAAGAAGATGGGACAACTTACCTTTTGAGCAAGACAGATTTAGAAAAACGGTTTTCTTGGGCATGCAAGCGATTTCCTAAAACTACAAATGCTCAATTGCTTGCAGATATGGCCTTTCTGAACCTTTATTCAGGAATCAAAGAAGAAGAAGTAACAACAGCGTGTATTATGGCTGCACGGGCCAATATTGAAAGAGAACCCGACTATGCTTTTATCGCAGCAGAACTTTTAACCAGTGTTTTGTATCAAGAAACCTTAGGATGCCGTTCTCAAGACCCGAATTTATCAGAAATACATAAAAAACATTTTAAAGAGTATATCCTCAATGGAGAAAAGTATCGCTTAAATCCTAAATTAAAGGATTACGATCTCGATGCTCTTAGTGAAGTCCTTGACCTTTCTAGAGACCGGCAATTTTCCTATATGGGAGTACAAAATCTCTATGATCGTTATTTTAATCTACATGAAGGACGACGCTTAGAGACTGCCCAAATCTTTTGGATGCGGGTTTCTATGGGCTTAGCCTTAAATGAAGGAGAAGACAAGAACTTTTGGGCAATCACTTTCTATAATCTGCTATCAACATTCCGCTATACCCCAGCAACTCCTACGTTATTTAACTCTGGAATGCGGCATTCCCAGCTCAGTTCGTGCTATCTTTCTACAGTCAAGGATGACTTAAGTCACATTTACAAGGTGATTTCTGATAACGCTCTACTTTCTAAATGGGCAGGGGGCATTGGAAATGATTGGACAGATGTTCGTGCTACAGGAGCTGTAATTAAGGGAACAAACGGGAAGAGTCAAGGCGTAATTCCCTTCATTAAAGTTGCTAACGATACTGCAATTGCAGTGAATCAAGGGGGTAAGCGTAAAGGTGCTATGTGCGTATATTTAGAAAACTGGCACTTGGATTACGAAGACTTTTTGGAATTACGGAAGAATACAGGAGATGAGCGTCGTAGAACTCACGATATCAATACAGCAAGCTGGATTCCAGATCTCTTCTTTAAGAGATTAGAAAAAAAAGGCATGTGGACACTTTTCAGTCCCGATGATGTTCCAGGTTTACATGAGGCCTACGGTTTAGAATTTGAAAAGCTTTATGAAGAATATGAACGTAAGGCTGAATCTGGGGAAATTCGTTTTTATAAAAAAGTTGAAACCGAAGTGCTGTGGCGTAAAATGTTAAGCATGGTTTATGAGACAGGCCATCCTTGGATTACATTTAAAGATCCTTCGAACATTCGCTCAAATCAAGATCATGTTGGCATCGTACGTTGTTCCAATCTATGTACAGAGATTTTATTGAACTGTTCGGAATCAGAGACTGCAGTTTGTAATTTAGGTTCCATAAACTTGGTAGCACACATCCTTAATGGCGAATTAGATGAAGAAAAATTAAAAGAAACAATCGCAATAGCAATCCGTATTTTGGATAACGTTATCGACTTAAACTTCTACCCTACAGTAGAGGCTAAACGAGCGAACTTGACTCACAGAGCTGTGGGGTTAGGAGTTATGGGTTTCCAAGATGTACTTTACGAGTTGAACATTAGCTATGCCTCGCAGGAAGCTGTTGAGTTTTCTGACAAGTGCTCGGAGATAATTGCATACTATGCTATTCTAGCCTCGAGCTTGCTTGCTCAGGAACGCGGCGCATATGCTTCATATTCAGGATCTAAGTGGGATCGTGGGTACCTACCATTAGATACTATCGAGCTGCTCAAAGAAACGCGGGGAGATCACAATGTTCTTGTAGACACATCAAGCAGAAAGGATTGGACTCTAGTTCGTGATACTATCCAGAAATATGGAATGAGAAACAGCCAAGTCATGGCGATTGCCCCTACAGCAACAATCTCTAATATTATAGGAGTGACCCAGTCCATAGAGCCAACTTATAAACATTTATTTGTAAAGTCCAATCTTTCAGGAGAATTCACAATCCCCAATACCTACCTGATTAAAAAACTAAAGGACTTAGGTCTTTGGGATGCGGAAATGTTAGATGATCTAAAATACTTTGACGGATCTTTATTGGAGATCGAAAGGATTCCTAATTACTTGAAAAAGATTTTCCTAACAGCATTTGAAATCGAACCTGAATGGATCATAGAGTGTGCCTCTAGAAGACAGAAATGGATTGATATGGGAGTTTCACTCAACCTATATCTTGCCGAACCTGATGGTAAAAAACTGTCGAACATGTATCTCATGGCGTGGAAAAAAGGATTAAAGACTACATATTATTTAAGGTCTCAAGCTGCAACATCAGTAGAGAAGTCTTTTATAGATATCAATAAGCGTGGCATTCAGCCCCGTTGGATGAAAAATAAGTCAGCGTCCACAAGTATTGTGGTAGAAAGAAAAACAACCCCTATTTGTTCAATGGAAGAAGGTTGCGAATCTTGTCAATAATGGAAAAAAGAGGAGCTAAAATGGAGTCAGATATTTTAGACGGAAAGCTCAAACGAGTAGAAGTCAGTAAAAAAGGGTTGGTGAATTGTAATCAAGTTGACGTCAATCAGCTAGTTCCTATTAAGTATAAATGGGCTTGGGAACATTACCTTAATGGGTGTGCAAACAACTGGCTCCCTACAGAAGTCCCTATGGCGAGGGATATCGAATTATGGAAATCAGATGCACTGTCTGAAGATGAACGCAGGGTAATTTTGTTAAACCTAGGATTTTTTAGTACAGCGGAAAGCCTTGTTGGAAATAACATTGTTCTTGCTATCTTCAAACATATCACTAACCCTGAAGCAAGACAGTATTTGTTACGCCAAGCTTTTGAAGAAGCTGTACATACACATACATTCCTTTATATTTGTGAGTCTCTAGGACTTGATGAAAGAGAAGTATTCAATGCCTACAATGAAAGAGCTTCAATTAAAGCTAAAGATGATTTTCAAATGACATTAACCGTAGATGTCCTTGATCCTAACTTTTCTGTAGAGTCTACAGAAGGCCTTGGACATTTCATTAAAAACTTAGTTGGATACTACATCATTATGGAAGGAATCTTCTTCTATAGTGGTTTTGTGATGATTCTTTCTTTCCATAGACAAAACAAAATGACAGGAATTGGGGAACAGTACCAATATATCCTTAGAGACGAAACCATACATCTAAACTTTGGAATCGATCTTATCAATGGAATTAAAGAAGAAAATCCTGAAGTTTGGTCTCCAGAATTACAAGAAGAAATCAAGACTCTTATTGAAAAAGCTGTGGAGCTTGAGATTGAGTATGCTAAAGATTGTTTGCCTCGAGGAATCTTGGGATTAAAATCTTCAATGTTCATAGATTACGTTCGTCATATTGCAGATCGTCGCTTAGAGAGAATCGGGTTAAAACCTATCTATCACGCCAGAAATCCTTTTCCTTGGATGAGCGAAACTATGGATCTTAATAAAGAAAAGAATTTCTTTGAAACCCGGGTTACCGAATATCAAACTGCTGGTAATTTGAATTGGTAATTTACAATCTTTTTAATGGAAGTTTTGAGAGACGGTCCTAAATATTGTCTCTCAGGGTTTACCCTGTCTCCCTGCAGAAGAAAGTCCTTAGAGAAAACTTCAAGAAGCTTTATACTTTTCTCAAGCAACCAGTCTCTGATCTCTGTTGTTTCATGAAGCCGCAAGATTTGTCCCCACCATTTTTATGGAAAGAACGTCGACCCTGTATTCGGGATGGAGTTCTCTACGTTCCTAAACACTACTTCGAACATCAGGATTTTTCAACAGGCTATCATCAAGAATTTTTTCAAAATCATACCTCTATAGCTTGTGAATTATGTTCTGGTAATGGTGATTGGGTAGTTGCCCAAGCTCAGAAAAATCCTCAGATGCTTTGGATCACTGTGGAGCAGCGCTTTGATAGGGTAAGGAAAATTTGGTCCAAAATGATCAACCATCGCATCCCAAACCTAAGAATTGTCTGTGGTGCTGCCGAGACCTTTTTTCAGTACTATGTTCCAGACCAATTTCTGCAACGCCTTGTTGTTAATTTCCCAGATCCCTGGCCGAAGTTTCGACATCGTAAACACCGCCTTTTCCAAGGCCCATTTGTTCAAGAAGTAGCTCGTACCCTTCAAGATTCGGCAGTTTTTGCTTTAGCTACTGATGATAAGGCATACCTCTTGGAGTCTGTAACGATTCTGCAAACACTTTTAACTCCAAGAATGGAAACACCGCATTATATAAAAATGGCAGATAATTATGGCAACTCCTGGTTTGAAAACCTTTGGCGGACAAAAGGACAAGAAATTTTTTATACGGAATTTATAAAGAAGGCTGGGATATAGCTGACTTGAACAGCTGACCTTCACGATGTCAACGTGACGCTCTAACCAACTGAGCTAATACCCCAAATTTGGTTATTATCCTAACCAGAAAATGGTATCTTTGCAATAGGCTTCTTCATGTCTACATGTCATAGACTGCTTACTCATAATGTAGTTCAAGCATCGCATGAAATTTTTAAAAATATAGTTTCTCCTGGGGATACAGTGATTGATGCAACCTGTGGAAACGGTAAAGATAGCCTTCTTTTAGCTCGGCTACTTCAGGGGTGTGGAAAACTTGTTGTGTACGATATTCAAAAAGAAGCCTTGAATCACGCTTTAATATTATTCGAAACACACCTGTCAGAGGAAGAAAAAGCCATTATTGAAATTAAAGAACAGTCTCATGAGTATCTTTCAGAGAAAGATGCCAAACTTATCCATTATAACTTGGGTTATCTTCCTGCAGGGAATAAAGCAATCACTACATTGGCAAGAACTACAGAAGTTAGTTTAGAATGCGCTTTAAACATAGTACGCTCGGATGGACTCGTTACTGTTGTATGCTACCCAGGTCATCCAGAAGGAGAAAGGGAAACCTACGCAGTGCAGAGTCTAGCGCAGCAGTTAAACCCTAAAGATTGGTGCGTGAGTTCATTCTACACTGTCAATCGGTTTCAAGCTCCTCGACTTTTTATTTTTCAGCGGCAGGGGAGTATGTCATAGGTTGATATGGGATAATACGAATTTCGTGTTCGAGATCAATGCCCTGGGTTTTTAAAGTCGATTGGATGATTGCTATCAGTTGCTTGACTTCGTCAGAAGTGGCCTTGCCTGTGTTGACAATGAAGTTTGCATGCGTGGGAGAAATTTGAGCTCCTCCTATCGCTAACCCTTTTAACCCAGCTTCATCAATAAGTTTTCCTGCACAAGTACCTTCGGGATTGCGGAAAATACAGCCAGCAGAAGGCTGTGTGTAGGGTTGTGTCATTAGTCGTTGTTCAAGAATGGATTTTGAGTGATCGGCAGAGACTTGTTTTTTTGAAAGTTGGAAGGTTGCTGATAAAATAAATTCTTGCTCCCTATGGAAGCGAGACGATCGGTAGCCCAAATCCAATTGTTCCAAAGAATAGGAACAAAGCTTACCCTCAGAGTTGATTGTTTCCACGTTTTTTATTACGGAAGATATGTCACTTTGGTTTGTCCCTGCATTCATAAAAATGGCCCCGCCAACAGATCCAGGTATCCCTGCAGCAAACTCTAGTCCTGAATATCCATTATAGGCAGTAGCTTTTCCTAAAGCTGAAAAGGAAAGACCAGAATATGCTTTAATACAGGCATCTTCTAGGAACTTTTTACCATAGATAGCATTGTAGAGTACAAAGCCGTCAAAACCACGGTCATCAAATAAACAGTTCGAGCCTTTCCCTAAGATGAGGAAGGGGTAGTTTATTGAATGTAGGAAACGGATAACTTCACGAGCTTCATCAATAGTATGGACAGCTTTAAAGTAATTTGCAGGCCCTCCAATGCGGAATGTCGAATACCTGTTCAGCCACACACTGCGACGAACAGGAAAAGGAAAATGTGGTGGTGCAGATTCTTTCATTTTGAGAATCCCTCAGTCTAAGTTAATTTGACAGAAGTTTAAAGAATTTTCATTTGGGGGCGACTTTGTGAAAATGTCATTTAAAACCGCGTGAATGAAAGGACAGGCTTCTGAATAACTAAACTTTTTAACTAGACGAATTGCTTCTGCAATAAGAATCGCTTCGTTAATGGGTTGGCTATAAAAATGCTCAAAGAGGGTCAGGCGTAAGACATTTTTTTCCATAAGATCTAAACTATCAAAAGACTTATTTTTAAGGGTACTTCCAATAATTAGATCCAATTCTGGGGATTTTTCTAAAATTCTTTTAGTTTGGCTTAAAGCTATGAGAACCTGTTTCTGAGATGCCGCAGTTTGCGACATAAGTAGAGGAACTAAACTTTCCTCTGCTAGAGGAGCCATATCCAAAGCATATAACATCTGTAAGATGATTTCTCGCATCTTTTGAGGAGGGAATTCCTTAGAGATTGAAATAGCAGACCCCGAAAGTTTTTCAGGACTCAATGTGGCCATGATAAGCACCCAAAAAATAGTTAATAATACACATTTAACTGCTAAAGAGGTCCTTAGCTAAGAAGTTGTGAGAAAGAAATCAGGTTATCTAGTAGAAAGTTTTAATTGCAACAAAAACTTCTTAGTTGAAAAATGTACTTTGTTTTCAGAACACACCTATTTTTTGATTTAGAGAAAGAGTTGGTGGAGATTTTTGCTATAAAATTTTTAATTTATAAAGACAACAGGGATAATTATGAGAAAGGGATTTCCGTTGCTTTTCTTTTCCTAATACCCTAAGATAACCTTCTTCTTGTCTAGAATGGATAAAAGATCAGATTGTCTTTTCTGGAACACACAGTGCTTTCAGACCATAGCAATTGTCTTAACAGGAAATTGAGATAGAGTGTGGCATTAAATTTTAAGATTAACAGGCAAATACGAGCTCCTAAAGTTCGTCTCATCGGTTCAGGGGGAGAACAGCTAGGAATACTGGCTATTAAAGATGCTTTGGATTTAGCCCGAGAGGCGGGTCTTGATCTAGTTGAAGTTGCTTCAAATAGTGAGCCTCCCGTATGTAAGATCATGGATTACGGTAAGTATCGCTATGATCTGACAAAAAAAGAAAAGGACAGCAAAAAAGCACAACATCAGGTGCGCATAAAAGAAGTTAAGCTTAAACCTAACATAGACGAAAATGACTTTTTGACTAAGTTAAAGCAAGCACGTGCCTTTGTTGAAAAGGGAAATAAAGTAAAAATTACATGCATGTTCCGAGGTAGAGAATTAGCTTATCCAGAACATGGTTTTAAAGTTGTTCAAAAAATGAGCCTGGGTTTAGACGATATTGGTTTTGTTGAAGCTGAACCCAAGTTGGCAGGTCGTTCTTTGATTTGTGTTGTGGCTCCAGGAACGGTAAAAGCAAAGAAAAAACAGGAAAAGTCTCATGCCCAAGATGAAAAGCAATAAGTCTGTTGCAGCACGTTTTAAATTAACAGGCTCAGGCCAATTAAAAAGAACTCGTCCTGGGAAGAGACATAAGTTGTCAAAAAAGTCTTCACAAGAAAAACGCAATCTATCTAAGCAGCCTCTTGTGGATAAAGGTCAGGTAGGTATGTATAAGCGAATGATGCTTGTTTAAAGGTAAGGAAATTTAGTTATGGTAAGAGCAACAGGTTCAGTAGCTTCTAGACGTCGTCGTAAACGTATATTAAAACAAGCTAAGGGCTTCTGGGGTGATAGAAAAGGACATATTCGTCAGAGCTGTTCTAGTGTCATGCGCGCCATGGCATTCAATTATATGCATAGGAAAGACCGTAAAGGGGATTTTCGTAGCCTTTGGATTGCTCGTCTTAATGTCGCTTCAAGAATTCACGGTCTCTCTTATAGCCGTTTAATCAATGGCTTGAAATGTGCCAACATTTCTTTAAATAGAAAAATGCTTTCAGAAATAGCTATCCATAATCCTGAAGGTTTTGCAGAAATTGCAAATGAAGCTAAAAAAGCTTTGGAAGCCACAATTTAGGGACCAGAGTTTCTATGGAAATGAAAGAAGAGCTTGAAGCTGTAAAGCAACAATTTCATTCTGAGTTAAATCAGGTGAACTCTTCTAAGGCACTTGCGGATCTCAAAGTACATTACCTAGGAAAAAAGGGTATTTTTCGTAGTTTCTCCGAAAAATTAAAGCGGTGTACAGACAAGGCAAGAGTTGGTTCCCTTATAAATGACTTTAAGACTTATGTAGAGGGGCTTTTCCACGAAAAAAGTCTTCTAATTTTTTCTTTAGAACAAGCCGAAGCCTTTTCTAAAGAAAAAATAGATATCTCCCTTTCAGGAAATTTTCAACACGGTGGTCGTAGACATATTTTAAAAAGCATTCTTGATAACGTTGTTGATATTTTTGTTCACCTAGGATTTTGTGTTCGAGAAGCCCCCAATATTGAAAGCGAAGCCAATAATTTTACTTTGCTGAATTTTACTGAAGATCATCCTGCTAGGCAGATGCATGATACTTTCTATCTAGATGCTACAACAGTGTTGCGAACACATACATCAAATGTTCAGGTTCGTGAACTAAAAAAGCAACAACCACCAATTAAAGTTGTTGCACCTGGTCTATGTTTTCGTAACGAAGATATTTCTGCCCGTTCTCATGTACTCTTCCATCAGGTGGAAGCATTTTATATAGATCACAATGTAACATTTTCAGACTTGACTGCAATCTTAAGTACATTTTACCATTCCTTTTTCGAAAGGAAAGCAGAGCTGCGTTTTAGACATAGTTACTTTCCTTTTGTTGAACCAGGTATAGAGGTCGATGTCTCTTGTGAATGTTGTGGCAAGGGATGTACTCTTTGTAAATATACAGGGTGGCTAGAAGTTGCAGGAGCGGGAATGATTCATCCCCAAGTACTGCGCAACGGAGATATTGATCCTGAAATCTATTCTGGGTATGCTGTTGGCATGGGAATTGAAAGATTAGCTATGTTAAAGCATGGCGTCTCGGATATCCGTCTTTTTAGTGAAAACGATTTGAGGTTTTTACAACAATTTGCTTAAGGAAGAATGGCAGAGCGGTTTAATGCACCTGTCTTGAAAACAGGAGACCTGAAAGGGTCCGGGGGTTCGAATCCCTCTTCTTCCGTTTCCTTTTGGTACAAGTTCCTTACGGTGGAGAAAGGGCTTTGCGGTTAGGAGCTGCGAGTCACTCATATTCAACCATTTCTCTTTTTTATTTCCTTTTAATCTCTTTCTTCTCAATGATTTATAGTTTTATTAATTTTTAATTTTCTATTTATTAATTATTTGTGTTTCTTTGTTTTCTTTTTATTCTTAAATAAATTGATAGTTAATTTATTTTTATAATAAATTAGAAAAACGATCTCATAAAAAATAATCTAACTTTTTTGGTTCCATCGAGGAGGTAGAATGAAAGGGTCTCGACGTAACTTTGAACAGGCTTTAGCAAATTTGGAAAAACTCAAGGAGATTTCCCGAGCTACCTCCGATAGTTCCTACCTGGATAGTCCTGCGCGTTTAGATCAGAGAAAGCAGACATGCTCTTCTGTAATGGCAATGAAAGAAGCTTTGAAAAATGTTGAAAACTATCTACTTGAAGTAAGTTGTGTTTCAAAAAATCATGCAGACAAAGTTCTTAAGGAATCGGATTTTTTAATTGCAGGTGTGCAAAACGTCTTTTCTTTTTTAGAAAACCAAGAAGACATCTACAAATCTTTATTAGAGGAATATTCTGAAGTTAATAGGGCCTATGATGAGGTTAAAAAGAATTTTAAACAACCTCAGACCTATCATCTCTCGACAGCTGAAGAGACCCAAGAACATAAAGAGCCTGAGTGCTTTTTAAATAACCTTGTTGAAGTCAAGCGAGATCGTTCCTATGAGCTTTTCTACATGCTAGATGAGCAAGATAAACGCTTTTACAATGATGCTCTTGTTCAGATTATCTACAAGCAAAATAAGCTATACGAGACTGTAAATGAAGGCGATCCTCTAACAAAAACACTTCTCTGGAATAGTGAAGAGGTGAAAAACATTGCCTCTTTGCTTGTTCTCATAAATGACGTGCCTTTGAGATTATTTTATCAGAGTGCTTTAAGTCATTTAGATATTGCAGCTGTAGTTAAAGTCCACAATGCAGTAATGGCATTGTTCTTTTCAAGATACGAAGCTACCATGGTCGCCAAAAGCCCTAAGAAGCATAATATATTGTATTTTAATGACTTTCTTCTCTTTTTAAGAGAAGCATGGAAAGACTTAAATAATGACATTGCTATTGATTCTCAGGAAAAAAAACAGGCCAAACTTCTTGCTTTAGCCTTAAGTATAGGTATCTTTGAAAGCAAATTAGTATTTGAAGAGGCCTCTCGTTATCTCTACTTCAATATTCAAACGAAATTAACAAACGCGGATGGGAAGAAGCCTCTTTCATCAGGACAATACCTTACAGACGCTTATGACGAGCTGCATCGTCTTATTTCTAAATATCCTAATGGACCTATTTTTAAAGCTATGGATAGAGTTCTAGAACACGAATCTAAAGTTTATGATCCTATGATTTTGGGAATCCTCCCTAGTCTGGAAGGAAGGTTGAAGTTGCATGAGAAATCTATAGATGTAATACGATCTCCAAGTCCCGTCATCCAGAGTTCTATTTCTTATGCTAATTGTAATGAGGAATTCCTTGGATTTCTCAGTGCTAAGGTACATCGCAGTGATGTCACTTTAGTCCTAAATATTCAGAATCGTATATCAAGAAAAGAGCGTGCTCGAAGCCGTGTCATTGAAGAAGCTTTAGAACAAGAAGAGTACGCCTCTTCTGTCGATACTTTCTCTTTCCCTGAACCCGAAGAACTCCTCGATAATTTGGAAAGTATCCATGGAGATATTGAAACCTTTTCTGATTTCTTTTTTCTTTTGCAAGAAGAGTTCCGTAAACCCCTCCCCACCTCATCATTTTTCCTAACGAAAGAGTTAAAAGAGCCCGTACATACTTTCCTAAAAGAAAATCTTACGGCATTGAAAGATATTTTCTTTCCTAAGAAAAAAATTCTATTTAGAAATGATAAACTCTTGCTTCTGCATCTCCTCTCTTACCTACTTGTCTTTAAATTAATAGAAACTATCAACCCTAACTCTATTGTAGTCCTATCTAAAGATGGATTGGACTACGCTTCTGTCTTTATTGCAGGATTTGCGTTCTTTTCTAGAGAAGCGTTTTGGGACGAACATAGCTTAAAATTATTACTCACTGCCGTCTTATCTCCTACATTTGTAGCCAGAGATCGTTTGGTCTTCGTATCACATATCGAACTCTTAAGTAAATTTGTGAACTGTTTGAAGAAAAATCGCCAGGGATTTTCTAGCATGAAATCTTTCTTCAAGGGAGACATTGAAAGTTGGGAGTTCACTGGATACATGCATGAGCTCACTGAAGTTTCGCATAAGCATAATTCGTAAGCACAAAGAGCACTACGATAGGAAACGCCATAACAGGAAGTGTGGGAAGAACGCTGCTGCTTGCTAAGACCATTCCCGCTTTTAGAAAAACAAAGAAAATGTTAATGGTCCCTAAAGGAATTAAATAGGCCAGAGTGACTGTCGGTGTTCTACTAAATCTCAAGCAGAGGTAGGCAGATAGGACGATAGAGGCCATACAAGCAAGTGGTGAAATCAATACGTAATAGAACTGCGCTAGAAGAGATAGGATCCTTTGTGGCACTTGTGTCGAGAGTCCTAAACCTGTAGCATTCCAGGGTATAGTTTTGAGAAATTCTGAAAGACGGTTTTTGTTTCCCGCAGAAAATAGCTTGGAAAAAGGATTCTCATAGAAATTGAACTCGATTTCAGGAAACTCTTTCATATCGAAAAATTCTTTAAGCTCAATATTTTCTAAATCACTAGCAAAGAATTGTGTTACATTTAAGCCAATCGGAAGAGAGGGAGTTGTGAAAGCTAACTTTTCCATGGTGTAAATTGTTTTAGGATCTTTGATCCAAAAGACATTATTTAAGGTAAGAGTCTTAGGTTCAATAGAGGAATATAAAAGCACTGTTTGATCTTTGAGATAGAGAGCAGGAATTTTTTCCTGTTCCTTGGCTGTCGTTCCCCTATCCATATGTTCTTTAGTAATAGAAATTTTCTCGCATATAGGATGCAACCATTGGAAATTAGCATAGAGCATCATCATGATAAAAGATCCAGAGAGGAGGAGAGGACGCATTAGAGATTTTAAGGAAAGACCAGAGGCTTGTAGAAGGATAATTTCTCTCTTATTTTGCATAGAAAAGAGTGTGTTTGTTGTTGCTACTGCAACAAGCTGAGGCATGAGGAACTCTGCTTTTAAGGAAATCTGTGCGAGATAGTATAGTATAGAGAGCTTTATAGAAATTCCAGAAGCGGTTGTAGAGGCTCCTTTAAGGGTATGTAAAGAATGATGAATAGAAGCATAGAATATTAGAGAAAGTATCAAAAGAGAGATGAGAGCAAACCAGAATCTGGCGAGTAAGTGGCGTTTCCAAATCAACATGAGCTAAGCATACCCCCGACTTTCCCTATACGCGCGAGCAGCAAAGACAACCCAGGAGATCACTTGAGGGAAGACAAATAGCATGAAGGCTAAGGGTAGATTTTGTGTATTTTTCCCAACAATGAGCAGGATAAGGTCTAGAATAGGGAAAATGCAGTATAAAGCTATAGATTTTCGAAACCTAGGTTTATGAATTCCAAGCACCATCCCAGCATAAGTTAAGGTTATACAGAGAAAACCAATAGCGACTCTCCTTAGAGTTTCGGGAAGATGAGAGTGTTTTAGAGACTGTTTAACCAGCTGCTTCCAAGGGAGATAGTCTGTGCGTGTTTTTAAATAGGATTTTCCAGCAAACAATGTTGAAGTAATTTTAGGAATCAGCATTTCGTCTAGGGTTTCAATATAGAATTTTTGAGAAGAGGGAGAGGAAGATTCTGGAAGCTTTGAGATAAAGACCACATTTTTAGCTTTTACCGTGTTCTTAGTGGTATCAGGGATTATACTTTTTATAATTCCAACATCGGAGATTTCATTATTTCTTTTTAGAGCTACGATGACATTGTCGAACTTGCTTTTAGCGCAATGATCTACAGCAATGAAAATACGGTTGTTTTCTTTTTTCTGTAGAGTCTGTAAGAGCAGGGCTGGTGATGTCATTGCCATGTTTGCAATTTCCTTGCACGTTTGATAACGGCAAATTGAGGCAAGCTCCGAGCACGTATAAAAGTTCAGACAGCAAATGGCTCCTGAAATCATTAATACAGGAAACATGATGATGCTTTGCGAGGCGCCAGATGCTCTTAAAAAGGTCATTTGATTGTTGTCTGATAACTTACGGAAAAGAGAGAATGCAGAGACAAAACAGGAAGCAGGGAGAATAAAGGGAAGAAGGTAGGGGATTTGGTAGGCGATTAAACGTAAGACTGTATCGTAGGGAACGTCTTTAGCAATATAAGCAACAATTTCTTGCAAAGAGCTAATTATAGAAATACAGATTAAGCTTAAGGTGCAAAAAACTGTTGTTTTTAAGTAACGGAAAATGAGAATTTTCCATAAAATAGGCATAGCTTACCTGATTATTAAAATTTCTTAGACGTTTTGATAGAGTGAGACAGTAAAGATCTTTTCTGAAAAAACCCCAGAAACCCTATTCTTTCCCATGATTTCTATGTAGGCGTATAAAATGGTACTAAGTTCTTATTTAATTTGTGATGATAAGCAATTAGATCTTTTTTTTTCTTCTTTAGATGAAAAAAAAAGATATTTGCTTGCCCTGTCTGGTGGAAGCGACTCTCTTTTTCTTTTTTATCTACTTAAAGAACGTGGAGTTTCTTTTACTGCCGTACATATAGATCACGGCTGGAGGTCTAGGTCTGCTCAAGAAGCTAAAGAGTTAGAGGAACTTTGCTCTCGTGAAGGTATTCCCTTCATTCTACATGCCTTGACCGCTGAAGAGCAAGGAGATAAAGATTTAGAGAATCAGGCAAGAAAGAAACGTTACGCCCTTCTTTATGAATCCTATCGACATCTAAATGCTGGAGGAATTTTCCTCGCTCACCACGCTAATGATCAAGCAGAAACAGTTTTGAAACGTTTGTTAGAAAGCGCTCATTTAACTAATCTCAAGGCTATGGCAGAGAGATCTTACGTTCAAGGTGTTTTACTTTTACGACCTTTGCTACATATTCCTAAAAGCTCTTTAAGAGAGGCTCTGGATGCTCGAGGCATTTCTTATATACAAGATCCTTCAAATGAAGATGAAAGGTATTTAAGAGCCAGGATGCGAAAAAAACTTTTCCCTTGGCTTGAAGAGGTCTTTGGAAAAAATATTACTTTTCCTTTGTTGACCTTAGGTGAAGAATCTGCAGAACTTTCCGAGTATCTCGAAGAGCAAGCCCAACCATTTCTTTCTGCAGTCACTTATGAAAAATCTCAAAGATTACTTCCATTTCCAGACTCTTTAATTCAACAAGCATTTTTAGGTAAATGGGTTATGAAGAAATTTTTTAATGATGTTGGAGTTGCTGTTTCAAGGCATTTTTTACAAATGGTTTACGATCACTTATCTCAGAGTTCTTGCGCAACTTTACGCATGAGGAATAAGGTAGTAATCATAAAACCTAGAGTAGTAATGATAGATTAGAAAGTATATACTCATTATGTTCTCTATATGTGAAAAAATGAGAGAAGATTGGGTCCTTGTATTAGGGCCTATTCATATTTTTTATTTGGCTGTTATAGTTTCATTTACTTTTTTTAAAACAAAATAATAAAAAATATGTTATATTGAATAATTATCCGTCTGATTGATTAGCTTAGTTGTGAAGTTTATGTCGAAAGATAAGAAAATGAAGCCAGAACCGAAAAAAAATTTCCCTACAGTCTTTTTTTTTCTTTTGTTTGGTGTGGTTTTTGGTGTAGTTGCATTTCAAAATTTTGTAGCTGGGAAGAAGGCTAAAGTAGGTTTTAGCCATCAAATAGAGCACCTTGTTAACTTGCGTTTAATCGTTCCAGAAGATAGCCATAAGATAGCACTTAACGATAATTTAGTTTCTTTTGGCGGACGTTTTCGTGATGTCCAAACTCAAGAAGGACAAGTACATTATCATTATCTAGAGCTTATTGACCAGGGGCATCGGTTAGACTTTGATCTTCAAGAGACGAGCAAGAGCCTTACTATCTTAGGCAAAGAGGTCACGAATTCCATACTATGGTTTTCTGCAATTTCAGGATCCCCAATTCCTGAACAAGGGTATCCAATTTCTTATCAGGATGAAGGAGGAGGCTCTCTGTCGATAGAGCCTCTGGTTGTTACAGGACCTGCAAATCCACAGCTGATCAATCTACATGCCTTAGAAGAGCGTTATCGAGCGCTGTCGCAATCTTCAGCAGTTTTACGTACCTACGGCTCAGATCTTTACGAGTTAATAGGCAAGTACCTTTCTCCCGTTTTAGGAATAGGATCCGAGACTTTAAAAAGAGAGCTTAAAGATCTCTATCAGCAAGTTGAGGTCTCTTTAACTCAGGAGACTGATGGCGAACAAGCCTATACACTTTATGGGCAGGTTCTTAATACTTTGAATCGGATCTCTTCTTCTTTAGTATTGTCTGAGGGAGGAGAACGTTTTTCTCAACTCCGTTCTGTACGCCTTTATCGAGAGGAGTGGAACAAGTATCATAAATTGGTCGAGGTGCGCGATCTCAATCAAGCACAGTTAGAGAAGCTTCGTAGTGAATTAAGTCAGACAGTTTGGTACTTCAATAACCAAGAGCTTTCTTCTCGTAGTTTAGAGAAACAGGATCCCGAAGTTTTTGGCCACTGGTTTGCGGGGGCTAAGGAAGAGTGGGCTGCCTTTAAGTTTAACCATTCGCTATCATTTAAGGCTCCAGATCAACCAAGAAACCTAGTTTTGGAGAAAACATTTAAGAGCCAAGAGCCTTCACCACACTATTTAGGATATCTTTTTACATTTTTACCTATTATTTTAGTTTTACTCTTCGTCTACTTGGTCTTTTCTCGTCAGATGCGAGGGATGAGTGGTTCTGCGATGTCTTTTGGGAAATCTCCTGCGCGGATGCTGCTCAAGGGACAGAATAAGGTTACTTTTGCTGATGTTGCTGGTATCGAGGAAGCTAAAGAAGAACTTATTGAGATTGTGGACTTCTTGAAAAATCCCAATAAGTTTACTAGTTTAGGAGGACGTATTCCAAAAGGAGTGCTGTTGATAGGACCCCCAGGAACAGGAAAGACCTTAATTGCTAAGGCTGTATCTGGAGAGGCGGATCGTCCCTTTTTCTCGATTGCTGGTTCCGATTTTGTTGAGATGTTCGTTGGAGTCGGCGCAAGCCGTATCCGTGATATGTTTGAGCAAGCAAAGCGTAACGCTCCTTGCATTATCTTTATTGATGAAATTGATGCTGTAGGACGTCATCGTGGTGCTGGTATTGGTGGTGGTCATGATGAAAGAGAACAGACATTAAACCAACTTCTTGTAGAAATGGATGGGTTTGGCACCAACGAAGGTGTTATTCTTATGGCTGCAACCAACCGTCCTGATGTTCTAGACAAGGCTCTGCTCCGCCCAGGACGTTTTGATCGACGTGTTGTGATGAACCTTCCTGATATTAAGGGGCGTTTTGAGATTCTTATGGTACACGCAAAGAGAATCAAGTTAGACCCCACTGTAGATCTTATGGCAGTTGCTAGAAGTACGCCAGGAGCTTCTGGAGCAGATTTAGAAAATTTATTGAATGAGGCTGCCTTATTAGCAGCACGTAAAGACCGTACTGCAGTTACTGCTGTTGATGTTGCTGAAGCTCGTGATAAAGTTCTTTATGGTAAGGAACGTAGAAGCTTAGAGATGGATGCCGAAGAGAGAAAAACTACAGCATATCACGAGTCTGGTCATGCTGTTGTAGGGCTTTGTGTACAGCACGGAGATCCTGTAGATAAAGTTACAATTATCCCCAGAGGGCTCTCTTTAGGAGCTACTCATTTTCTACCAGAAAAAAATAAGCTGAGTTATTGGAAAAAAGAGCTTTACGATCAGCTTGCTGTGTTGATGGGAGGTCGTGCTGCTGAGGAAATCTTTCTTGGAGATATTTCCAGCGGTGCTCAGCAAGATATATCCCAGGCTACAAAGCTAGTACGCAGTATGGTTTGTGAGTGGGGAATGAGTCCTCAGCTAGGAAATGTCACTTATGACGACCGTTCTGATGCCTTGACAGGTTATGGTGCTTATCACGAAAAGAGTTATTCAGAAGAAACAGCAAAAACTATTGATACAGAATTAAGAACACTTTTAGATGCTGCATACCAACGTGCATTAGATATAATTAATGAGCACAAGGCAGAAGTAGAACTCATGACTCAGATGCTAATCGAGTTTGAAACTCTCGATTCCAAAGATGTTAAAGAAATTATGGACCATACTTGGGAACCCGAGAAGAAAAGGGCACGTCTGAAAGAAGAGGGAATGTTATTCAAAAAGTCTTCCGATGATCTTCCTCCACCCCCTCCCAAAGAAGATACTTTGTCTGGCTTGGGGTTTAATGCTACTTAGACCCGTCCAGACGACAACTGCAAAGTAGAAGATTACCCTAAAGTTGCTTTGTGGCTAAGCTTAAGTTGGCCTTTTTCATTGATGCTTAAAAGTTTTACATCAATGATATCGCCTTCTTTAACAACATCGCCGATATTCTCTATTCGCTGTCTAGAAAACTCGGAAATGTGGCAGAGTCCTTCTTTCCCAGGGAGAACTTCGACAAAAGCTCCAAAGGGAACTACTGAAGTTACGCGACCTCTGTAGGTCTTTCCAACTTCAACTTCACCAACTAAACCTTCAATGATTTCTTTAGCTTTATTGATTGCCGACGCTGAGGATGCAGAGATACTGACAATTCCTAAATCATTAATATCGATTTGGACACCAGTCTCTTCAATGATCTGACGAATTTGCTTGCCTCCAGGTCCGATTACTGAAGCAATTTTTGTTGGTTTAATTTGGATAGTTTCAATACGAGGTGCGTATTGAGATAGGTCTGCTTTCGGAGCAGCAAGGGCTTCGTTCATAACATTTAAAATATCATTACGCCCCTGTTTTGCTTGAGAAAGAGCTTTTTTCATGATATCGGGGGTGATTCCTTCAACTTTGATATCCATTTGGAAGGCTGTAATTCCTTCGGTACTCCCTGCTATTTTAAAGTCCATGTCTCCGAGATGATCTTCAAGACCTGAAATATCAGAGAGGATGATAGCTCCATCGTCATCAAGGATTAACCCCATAGCGATTCCTGTAATAGGAGTAAAAATAGGGACACCAGCATCCATAAGAGCTAGGCAGCCGCCACACACAGAAGCCATCGATGAAGAACCATTAGATTCTGTAATATTAGATTCTATACGGATGGTATAGGGAAATGTAGCACTATCGGGAAGAGCATGGCTTAGGGCTTTCTCTGCGAGTTTGCCGTGACCAATTTCTCGTCTTCCTGGAGACCCCATTCTCCCTACCTCTCCAACAGAAAAGGGGGGGAAAAAGTATTGTAGGTAAAATTTTGAAAGGCCCTCACCATTGAGATCTTCATAACGTTGCGCCATGGCCTCACTGCCCAAAGTACAAACTGCTAGTGTTTGTGTTTCTCCACGAGTGAAGAGACAGCTACCGTGAGTGCGAGGAAGGTAAGAAGTTTCAATGCCAATAGGACGAACTGTAGTTAAGGAACGTCCATCCGCACGAACTCCTCTTTCTCTTATGAGAGCGCGCATCGTATTAGATTTTAATGTTTTGCATGCTGCTTTGATGTTAAAAGAGGAGAAAAGATCATCATCTTCACGCTCCAATTTTTCTAAAACAGTTTCTTCAATTTCATGCGCGGTAGCTGCATGTACTTTCTTGTCGTTAATGTTGAAAAGCTGAATAAATTTGTTTTGAACACATTCCTCTACTGCTGTTAAAACTTCTAGAGGAAGGGGATACACTACACTGAGATTTTTAGACTTTCCGATTTCCTCTTGCCACATTTGCAATTTTTTACAGATCGTAACAATATGTTTGTGACCAAATTCTATAGCACTGAGTACTTGTTCTTCAGTAAAGAAATCGCAATGACCTTCTATCATTAAAATAGCATTTTCTGTTCCAGCGAGTACGAGATCTAGAGTAGAGGCTGCTAGTTCGGCTTTTGTAGGATTGATTATCCACTTCTTATCAATACATCCAATGCGTACTCCAGCAACAATGTTATTCTGTGGAATATCTGAGATCGCTAAGGCTGCCGATGCTCCGCAGATAGCGAGAGGATCAGGTAACACTTGACCGTCGTAAGACCATACATAAGATAAAATTTGAACATCTTGCATGAGTCGGTAAGGGAATGAAGGACGCAGAGACCGATCAATTAAGCGAGAAACTAAAATTTCTTTCTCGGAAGGGCGTCCTTCTCTTTTTATGAACCCACCAAGGGTTTTTCCTGTGGAAGAAAATTTTTCTTGGTAATCAACTCGTAAGGGAAGAAAATCTACCTTGTCATCAAGGTTCACAGCACAAGCACTTGCAAAAACGCAAGTTTCCCCTGAACGGACAAGAACCGCTCCGTTAGCTTGACGAGCAATTTTCCCTGTTTCAAATACCAACATTTTACCTTCGGTCAGATTGATAGAAATAGTTTGAAAATTCATGAAGGTCTCCTGTTAGATATTTGTAGGGAAAACTAAAAAACTACTTACGTAGATTTAATCTTGTAATTAAATTTTTATATCTTTCGGTATCAGTAGAATTAAGATATTCCAAGAGCTTTCTCCTTTGACCAACAAGCTTAAGTAATGCTAAGCGGGAGTTTTGGTCTTTAGGAGATCTTTTAAGATGTTCTTTCAATTCTGCGATATGTTCCGTGAGAATAGCAATTTGTACATCTGCCGATCCTGTATCCTTTTCATGAAGTTGAAACTTCTTTGTGATTTCTTCCTTAGTTCCTTTATCCAAAGACATCGGATGTCTCCTTAAAATAATTACCGCAAAAGCCAATTATACTTGAGAACATGGTTAATGTACACCTTTTGGTAGGGTAAGACTTTTTTTTCTGTAACAAAGAAAAAATTGGAAGGTTATTGAAAGGTCTGAGATTGCTTCATAAAAGGGTTTTATTGATATTGTATATTGTTATTTTTTTTCTTTTTAGAATTTGCAACGTAATAAATAATATTATTTAGAATTGGATAGAGAGATGTTTTTCGATA
>NZ_CM008979.1 GCF_002817655.1 Candidatus Chlamydia corallus | reverse complement strand
AACTTTAGGTGGTAGACCTTGCAACTTTAGGTGGTAGACTTTTCAATGAAAAACACTTAGACTCCGCAAATCTTGTATGCAAAGTAATACTAGGACTAAGTATGAGTAATTTAAATCATTGTCATAGAAGTAGATTGTTCTTAACGATCGCTGAAGCTGCAAATGTTTGGTTAGCAACTTTATCTCCAATTACTAGTAAAAATTATGCTTCTGGGATCAAATTTTTAGTTTCTAATGGTGTTATAGATCCATCGATCAAACTAGAAGATTGGATTTCCATAGATCATTCTGAAGCATTATGTAGAATTAAATCTCTGTCTTGTTCTCTTACTGGAAAGTCTATATCAGAAGCTTCTAAACAGGCTAGGGCAGCTTGTTATATTTCATTTACTAAATTTTTATACCGTTTAACTAAAGGAGTTATTAAACAGGCTTCTCCAGTTAGGGACTTTGGTAACGCAACATTTTATAAGATTCGCGACAAAGTAAAAACAGAGTTTATTTCGAAACGAGAATGGTTGTTGTTTTTTGATTCTTTAAAAAAAAGAAGTTACAGAGATTATTTAATCGGAAAACTTATATTACAGGGGGTTAGGAAACTTTCAGAAGTTATATCTCTTCGTACTGAAGATATTTCATTTGGAAATAATCAAATATTTTTCAAGGTAAAGAAGAGACAAAATAGAATCCGAGAAGTGAAAGTCACTTATCCAACTCTTTTGATGAATGAATTAAAAGAGTACCTTGGGAAAAGGGAGGGATGGGTTTTTGTTTCTGATTCTTCAGAGGGACATCGAGTTTGCGTTAATCAGATATATTATTATTTTAAGTTAGCTGAAAGTGATATACAGCTTCCAATTAAAGTTACTCCACATGTCTTACGTGCAAGTGCACTGGCATATTTGAAAAGAACAGGTTTTTCTGATGTGGATATTATGAGGATTTCGTGCTTGTCTTCTCATGAAATGATTTCAGCTTATGATTTATACAGTGAAGAGAACTTAACAGCACAGCTGCCCTTTATATTTTGATATAATTTTAATTATATTATTTTTGTTCCAAACTGCCCCGATAGATTTTATCCCAACAAAGTTAACACTTTGTTGTTAGATTAGAATGATTTTTTTTGATGCATTTTCGGATCGCCTAGATTTATCATAAGCGTAAATCATTTTTGATGATGAATGACCTGTCACTTTCATTATATCTGAATCAGAACAACCAAGTCGTTTGTATTCAGTTACTGCTGTAGCACGTAAGACATGTGGAGTAACTTTAAAACTAATGTTTGCTAATTTTCCTGCTTTGGCAAAAGTATTGGCTATTTGTTTTAGTCCAACAGCTTTATTTTTTTTTGTTACGAACAGCAAACCACTTCGGAAGTTTATGTAATCACTTAATTTATTCATAAACCATTGAGGATATGTAATGATTGTTGTTTTTTCTAAACCCTTGTTTTTGGTTTGAGAAAAAGAAATAGTTCCGTCTTGGAATGAGATTTTATCTATTGTTAGGTTAAGCACTTCATTAACTCGTTTTGCTCCTTGTAGAATTGTTAAAGCAATCATCCAATCTCTATAGTTGATTGATTTCAGTTGTTCTAAGAATGCCTGTTTTTGAAGGTCTTCCATAGCATTGGTTTTAACTAAATCTCTTACTTTATAAAACGTTTTGTTGGTTTCTTGTTGAGATGGTTGAGCTATAGGTATAAGACCAGCAGTTTCTCTATTCAAGAACTTTGTAAGTGATATATAACAAGCTGCTCTTACTTGTTTTGTTCCTTCGCACCACGAAGCTATTTTTGAAGGGATTCTTTTAATGGTATCTATAATAACGTTATGATTAACCATCGAAAACTCTTGTAAAGATATATCCAGGGATAAAAGTCCTATTCGACTTAAGGCCAAAATAGATCCTTTATATGATCTTGCTGTATGGGCATTTAAAGAGGAAATCCAAATAAAAACAGCCTCTCTTAAAGTAACTTTTTTCAGTTCATTCCAGATATATTCCACTTTTGCTTGTGTTGCTTGAGAGTGGGTTAATGTGTTCGTAGATAGGTTATCAAAAATATGATTTGACCCGTGTTGTGGTGAATTGTCTTTACGCACAAGAAGCCTAATGCTATAAAAAGTTAAGTTATACCTGATTATTTCCATAATCAGGTATAAAATTGTGCTTTTTAATACCCAAAAATTTTCGGTAATACTTATATGAACGTCTCTCAACTGGAGAAAGAGTATTTAGATATTGAATTTGTAATACTAGGACAAGCTGTTAATTATACAGAAAGTGCTAAATCTGTCGTATCACGTTTGACTGAGGAACATTTCTCTGCATCGATTCATAAGAAAATATTTTTTTTTATTAAAACTCTCTTAAATGATCGTGGCACTGTTTCTATAGCTTTAATTTGGGAAGAAATAAAAAAACAAAACTATGATAGGTGTTTAGATGTTTCTTATATCGTGCAAATGTCACAGAATGCCGATATTCACATAGACCTAGATCATCACATTGACTTTCTTCATGAGAAAAGAAGTAATGATTTGTTAAAAGAGTTTTTGGATACGTCTTATAGTGATTTTAATAAGTATCCAAATAGACGATCTCCTCTTACTTTAATAGATCAATTCAAAGAACACCTAGACTCTATTCACAACAAAATAGTTTCACCTAAACATCAATTTATAGGTCGTAGTATTTGTGAAATTATAAAAGGAGACGAAAAAACAGAGGGAGTTTTAACTAAAATACGTTTGAAACATACGTATAGATTGAAAAATGAAAAAGATTACATTGATGGGCTTCCTACTGGTTATCCATCAATAGATGAACACAGTACTTTATTATGTAATGGGAATTTCATTGTAATAGCTGCACGTCCTGCTATGGGTAAAACAGCTTTTGCTATAGATGTAGCTTTATATTTAGCTATAAATGAGAAAAGCTCAATAGGATTTATATCATTAGAAATGGGGTCTCATCAGATTGTAGAGAGAATTATTTCAAATTTAAGTGAGATATCTTGCGAACAGTTAAGAAGGGGAAATTTTTCTGGAGAAATTTTATCAAAAATTGAAAAAATTAGCGTAGATCTTCAATCCTCTCATTTTTTTATTTGTGATAAAAATTGTTCTGAAATCAATTCTTTAATCAATCAAGCAAAAGCGCTCAAACACTTGTATGGTATAGATATTTTATTTATAGACTATTTACAGCTTATAGAAACAGATGGACGTTCTGAAAATAGACAAAATGAAATAGCATCTATTTCAAGAAAACTACGTATCTTATCTGTGGATCTTGAAATACCAATAGTCTGTTTATCCCAGTTATCGAGAAAGGTTGAAGACCGGGGAGATAAACGTCCGTTGTTATCAGATCTGAGAGACAGCGGTCAAATAGAACAAGATGCTGATGCAATATTGTTTTTATACAGAAAGGACTACTATTCTCAAGAATCCACAAAAGGGTTAACAGAAGTAATTATAGGAAAGAACAGACATGGATCTATATTTTCGACCCATCTAATGTTTAATTCTTCGTTCGGAAAATTCTACTCCCAAAAAGAAGCATGGTAAAAACAGACCACCGTGTAATTAAAAGTTCTCTGCATTTAGAAAGTCAGAAATTTGGCCGAAAACCGTTGTCGTCTTTTGATGCAGAATCAAAAATAGAAGTTATAGGACTAGATTTACAAACGTCGCATTACCATGCTTTAGCTGCGATTCAAAAGTTGCTATCAGTAACAAACTATAGAGGGAACGCTGAAGGATCCTATCTTTCTAGAGAAACAAATACATTTAAATTTGAAGGAATAATCCCACGTATAAAGTTTAGCAGATCACAATACTTAGAAGCTTATGGAGTTAAGAAGTATAAAACTGCAAGAAATAAATATGAATTTGGTGGTAAAGAAGCTCTAATTTCATTGGAAGCCTTATATCATCTAGGAAATCAACCTTATCTTATTGTAGCAACAAGAAAAAGATGGAACAAAAGAGAGGAGGTTGTAGACCGTTATCAGACATTTTCCCCAATATTAAGAATTTGCGAAGGATGGGAAGGTCTGACTCCAAAAGAAAATAAAGCTTTAGATGAAGGACCTTTTATTAATTTGGTTTCAACTAAACATAAAGGTTTTATCATAGAACCATGTCCTATTATTGTAGATCAAATTGACTCATATTTTGTTTTGAAACCAGCAAATATGTATCAGGAAATCAAGTTGCGATTCCCAAATGCATCTAAATTCACCTATACATTTCTTGATTGGATTGTTAGCACAGCAACAAGAAAAAAAATGAATAATCCGACAACCAAAGATTGGCCAGATAAACTTGAAATAGGATTCGAAAATCTGTCTTATATTTTGAGAATGAATAGATATATTACATCCAGGAACTGGAAAAAAATTGAAACTGCCATTAATCGATGCATAGAAATTGCCATTGAATTGAAGTGGCTAACAAAACACGAAAGAATCCAAGGTAAAACAATATCAAAAAAAGAAGTGTTTTTCTTAAATAAAACAAAATTTCAACAAATATCAACGAACAATATAATAGAAAAAGAAAAAGAAACAAAATTAATTATTGCTACTGAAAATTGAATTAATTAAAAACTTAAAATAAAAAGAGTTTTTAATTATGGGTAATTCAGGTTTCTATTTACAAGACACTCAAAACAGTATTTTTGCAGATAACATTCGTCTTGGTCAGATGACCAATGTTCTTAAAAAAGACGAGATCATTATAGGCACAGATACGACTCCAACAGTAACGAAATTTAGTGGTGACAAAGGAATTGTAGTTACTACAAATTCAGGCACGATACCTTCTAGCACCACTTTCTCTCTGGATATGGAAACTGTAATCAAAGAAGTATCTGATAAAATACTAAATCAAATTGAAGACGAATTAGTTAAAGATATAATCAAAAACATAACTCAAAGTCTAATAGAAGAAGTAATTAAGCAAATACAAATCGACCCTTCTTTCTCATATTCTAGGGAATTCAAAGACGTTAATATATCTAAAAGAATTCAATGTAATGGTTTATTCACAAAAGAGAATATAGAAAATCTGGATGGAGGAACAGAAATAGCATTGTTTTCAGCAACACCAGACAATGCTGATAGCATGTTCTTAATTTGCGCAGATATTATAGCTACACGAATGGAAGGAACTGTAGTCTTAGCTTTGGTTAAAGAAGGAGATACATCTCCTTGTGCTATTAGCTATGGCTACTCAGCTGGTTATCCGAACGTAATTTCTCTAAGGGCTACTGTAGTGAACAAAACAACAGTTCCAGTCAAATTCTCTTTGAGAGCAGGTGGGATGGACAGTGGTGTTGTATGGATAAATGCCATGCCAAACGGAGAAAAAATTTTAGGAGTTGATACGGTTTCAAAAATTACTGTTTTAGAAGTAAAACCACAAACAAATGGTTAATTAAAAAAATAGAATCGGTTTCTCAATATATTTTTATTGTTAAATTTTTATCAAATTTTTATATAAACGATACAGAGCTACTTACTGGAGAGATTATGAATAACAGACAAAACACCAATGATTTTATCAGAATTGTGAAAGATGTTGAGAAAGCATTTCCAGAATTAGATATCAAAGTGAAAATAAATAAAGAAAAAGTTACTTTTCTAAATTCTCCAACAGAGCTTTACCATAAAAGTATTTCTATTATACTCAACTTGCTAAACAGCATTGAATCATCTTTAAACCTCTTCCCTGACTCTCCAGTAGTTGAAGAATTAGAAAACAACAATCTAAAGCTAAAAAAAGCTTTGATTATGCTCATTCTATCAAGAAAAGACATGTTCTCAAAAACAGAATAAAATAACATTTACTCTAACGTTGGAGTATTTGTGAAAACAATAGCATTTTGCTCATTTAAAGGAGGGACTGGTAAGACTACCTTATCTCTCAATGTCGGTTGCAATTTAGCGCAATTTAGCAACAAAAAGGTTTTGCTTGTGGATTTAGATCCACAAGCAAACCTTACCACTGGTTTAGGTATACAATCTTGCTGTGATTCTAATCTGAGTGATATTTTTAGAAGTTCTGGAAACATAAAAGATATTATTCAGACAACAAAAATAAATAACTTACATATAATATCTTCTAATATCCTCATAGAGGAGTTTCGAGAACTAAGTAGAGATAGCGTACTAAATACAAGTAATTTGCATTCATCTTTACAGCTTATTGAATGCAACTACGATGTATGCATTTTGGATACTCCACCAAGTTTAGGTACACTAACTCAAGAAGCTTTTATTGCATCTGATCATTTGGTTGTTTGTCTTACTCCTGAGCCATTTTCTATATTAGGACTACAGAAAATTAAAGAATTTTGTTCTATGTTACCTATGGAACAAGATTTAACAGTATTAGGAATAGTTTTCTCGTTTTGGGATGATAGAAATTCAACGAATTCAACCTACTTAAACATCATAGAATCTATCTACGAAGGAAAAGTATTATCTAGTAAAGTGCGAAGAGACATAGCATTAAGTAGATCTCTTTTAAAAGAAACATCCGTAGCTAACGCATACCCTAATTCTAGAGCAAGTAATGATATACTCCGTTTAACAGAGGAAATAGAAAGCAAACTATTTAATAAAGAATGTCTATCCAGGAAATATTGTGAGTAAGTTAGTCAAAGAAGCATCCATTTTCTTCCAAAAAAATAAAAAAAATACAGAAGAGGAATTTCAAAAGAAAGAGATAACTAAAGATGTGTTTTCGGTATCGCTTACTCTTTCAGAAGTGAATCGTTTGGATAGTCTTTTCAGCAAGTATTCTTTTGAAGATAGAAAGAAAGACGTTTTCTTTTCTATTAAGACACTTACCTGTCAGATAAAATCTATTCAGAAACAACATGTTTTACTCATTGGTGAGAAAATATATAAGGTTAGAGAGTTGCTTAAGACAATAGAGTCATCTGACACAACGTTCTCATCATGGATAAGCCTAGTATTCTCTACAAAATCATCGGCATATAATGCTTTGGCATACTACGAATTGTTTACCTATCTCCCCAGCAAGACTGAGCAACTTTTACTCCAATCCATTCCATATAAGGCTGCTTATTTATTGGCTTCTCGAAAAGGATCGATTGAAAGAAAATTAGAAGTAATGAAAAAAATAACTGGTTTGCCAAACACG
The DNA here is from genome assembly GCF_002817655.1 of Candidatus Chlamydia corallus. Classification (NCBI taxonomy): domain Bacteria; kingdom Pseudomonadati; phylum Chlamydiota; class Chlamydiia; order Chlamydiales; family Chlamydiaceae; genus Chlamydia; species Candidatus Chlamydia corallus. Next base: position 332 of record NZ_CM008979.1, on the reverse strand, counting down.
TCTGCCATTTCTATCTTAAACAAATACCTTCCACCTTCGAGAGAAATTAGTCTTTCGCATGCGTATGAATCAGATGAAGCAGTTAACAAGATTATTTCGGAGAAACTTTTAGATTTATTAAGACTTGTTTCTTCTAAAGTTCAGCTGTCAGAGTACAATTTAAACCTAATAAAGCAACTATTCGATAACATAGCCCTTAAATAAGCTTTGGAGTTGACCCCAAAGCAGCAAAAGTATTTAAAATACTTTTAAAATATTTTAGAACTAGAAAACACAGAGGTGTTTTGCAACTTTAGGTGGTAGACCTTGCAACTTTAGGTGGTAGACCTTGC